>WHTA01000015.1 GCA_009379825.1 Streptosporangiales bacterium | reverse complement strand
CGGCGGAGGCATCGGTGGGCGCGGGCCGGCGCCACCCGGCGGTGACCCGCTCAGCGGCCACAACCCGCGAGTAGCGCCCGGGCCTGGTGTGCGCCCGGCCTACGCCGGCGGAGGCATCGGTGGGCGCGGGCCGGCGCCACCTGGGGGTGGTCCGCTCGGTGGTGGCACCGGCATGCCAGGTGGCGGCTGGGGTGGCTGCGGACGCATCCCGCCAGGTGGGGGGTACGCGCCCGGGCCGCCTTGTTGCGGGTACCCGCCTGGCCGGCCGGTCATCGCGGCGCCGGGGTGCGGGCGCTGGCCCGGGCCGGCGACCGGTGGCGGGCCCGGCGGGTGCGGCGGCGGCATGCCCGGGCGCGGCTGCACCGGTTGCGGCGGGCGGCGGTTCGCCGACAGCGGCGGTGGCGGCAGGGTGCCCTCGATCTCGGCGAGGTTCCTCGCGATGCCCTGGTTACCGGGGAACGCCTGCTTCGCCAGCATCAGGATGCGCACCAGCGCCTCGCGCCGGGGGCCGTACTCCGGGCCCGCCGTCCCGCGTGCGGCGTGGTCGTCCAGCATCGCGAGCTCCGTCGCCGCCTGCTGGTAGTCGCGCATCAGGTGCCGCATCTTGCGCCTGGCCTTCATCGTGCTCAGCAGCGCCACCTCGTCCGGCGAGAAGATCCCGGACGGCGCGTACGCCGGCAGGTGGGTGGCGATCTGGCGCAGCACCCGGCGCCGGTCGAAGAACGCGATGAGGATGCAGGCGACGAGGATCGGCAGCATGATCAGCAGGTAGTAGAGGATCAGGCCGATGCCGTAGCCGATCTGGGTCGACCCGTTCCAGAGCGCGTGCAGGATCATCGCGAGGATCACGCCGCCGATCGGCAGCAGCCAGCGCATGGCAGCGTCGCGCTTCAGCGCCGCGAAGCCGAGCGCCACCCCCGTCGCGGCGGTGAACAGCGGGTGCGCGAGCGGCGAGAAGATGCCGCGCATGACGAACGTCGCCACCAGGCTGCCTGCGCCGTCGGCCAGCGCGCTGCCGTAGTAGACGATGTTCTCGCTCATCGCGAAGCCGAGGCCGACCATGCCGGCGTAGACCAGCCCGTCGGTCGGGCCGTCCAGCTCGGTCTTCTTCACGTGCAGGATGAGGAAGATGATCAGGCCCTTGGCCAGCTCCTCGCTGATCGGCGCGGCGATCGTCGCGCCGTAGATCTCGCCGGGCACGACGAGCCCGAAGCCGATCTGGAAGAGCAGCGCGAACACCACGGAGACGGCAGCGCCCCAGGCGAACGCGAGCACCAGGTTCCTGGTCGGCTCCGGCTCGATCCGGTCCAGGCTGAGGACCGCGAAGACCAGCAGTGGCACCGGCAGGATGGCGAACAGCGCGCCGAGCAGGAAACCCCCTGGGCCACCGGCCAACATGCCGTAGCCGAGCGCGACGAGCCCACACACGCCGATGCCCACCCAGCCGAGGACGGCAAGCGTCGGGCGACGTGGCGTGGAACGCCCTTCCAGGGTGTCGCGAACCCAGGTGTTCCTACTCTTGCTCATGACCAGTCAGCGTAACCGTCACCTCGCCGCGACGGGGCGTCGCCACGCAACTACCAGCGGACGACTGCGTCGACGGCGACCGCGAGGAACAGCAGCGCCGCGTACATGTTCGACCAGTGGAACAGCCGCATCGGCTTCAGCAGTGCGACGCTACCTGACGGGTCGTCGGCGGCGTACTTCGTCGCGCGGTGCAGCAGCGCGACGGCCTCCACCAACAGCACCAGGCCGAGTACGGCGGCCGCGGTCACGTAGATCAGCCCGGTGTGCGCCAGCGGCCAGAGCAACAGCGAGCTCGCCACGGTGAGGACGCTGTAGATGAGGATCTTGCGCGCAGTCTCCGGCATCGACGCGACGACGGGCAGCATCGGCACCCCGGCAGCGGCGTAGTCCTCGCGGTACCTGATCGCCAGCGCCCAGGTGTGCGGCGGCGTCCAGAAGAACACCACGAGGAACAGCGCCACCGGCGCCACCGAGAGCCTGCCGGTGATGGCAGTCCACCCGATCAGCGTCGGGAAACACCCGGCGATGCCGCCCCACACGATGTTCGCGGACGTACGGCGCTTCAGCAGCAGCGAGTAACCGAATACGTAGAACAGGTTCGCGCCGAGCGCCAGCCAGGCGGACAGCTGGTTGACGGTCAGCGCCAGCCACACCGTCGACACGATGCCGAGCACGACACCGAAGATCAGCGCCTCGCGCGGGCTCACCGACTCGGTCGGCAGCGGCCGGCGCCTGGTGCGCCGCATGGCCGTGTCGATGTCCCTGTCGATGTAGCAGTTCAACGCGTTCGCACTGCCCGCCGACAGGGTGCCGCCGATCAGCGTCGCGACCACCGGCCACAGCGGCGGCAGGCCGCGTGCCGCGAGGAACATGACCGGCACGGTGGTGATCAGCAGCAGCTCGATGATCCGCGGCTTGGTCAACCCCACGTACGCCCACAGCGTCGCCTTGACCGTGCGGTGGCCGCGCTGCGCGGCAGCCGGCGGCGGCGTGGGACGGCTTGTGACGGCGGTCACGAACGAGCCTCTGCGCGGGCCACGTAAACCTCAAACTACGTAGGCGGCTATCGGAGCGTCACCCATGCTAGTGCGCACGCCACCGGCCCAAGGCGCGGGGCCGAACCAGCCGCCGCCGGGGAGCGGAGCAGCCACCGCGAGCGGCAGAGATAGGCTCGCACGCGGCACACACGTCGAATACCCCGGAGAGGAGTCGTGCAGGTGAGCGCACAGGCCAACGAGGGAACCACGATGGAGTGGTCGGATCTCGACGCGAAGGCCGTCGACGTCGTCCGCGCCCTCGCCATGGACGCGGTCGAAGAGGTGGGCAACGGCCACCCCGGCACGGCGATGAGCCTGGCGCCAGCCGCTTATCTGCTGTACCAACGGCTGCTGCGGCACGACCCGACCGACCCCGACTGGCTGGGCCGCGACCGCTTCGTGCTGTCGTGCGGGCACTCCAGCCTCACCCTCTACCTCCAGCTCTACCTCTCCGGCTACGGCCTGTCGCTGGACGACATCAAGGCCTACCGCAAGTGGAACAGCCTCACCCCCGGCCACCCGGAGTACGGGCACACAGCCGGCGTCGAGACCACGACCGGCCCGCTCGGCCAGGGCATCAGCACGGCCGTCGGCATGGCGATGGGCGCGCGCCGGGTGCGCAGCATGCTCGACCCGGAGGCGCCGGACGGCGAGAGCATCTTCGACCACACCGTCTGGGTGTTCGCCTCCGACGGCGACCTGCAGGAGGGCGTCTCCGCCGAGGCGTCCAGCCTCGCCGGGCACCAGCGGCTGGGCAACCTGGTCGTGCTGTACGACGACAACCACATCTCCATCGACGGTGACACGGCCGTGGCGTTCAGCGAGGACGTCCCCGCCAGGTACGAGGCGTACGGCTGGCACACCCAGGTCGTCGAAGACGTGAACGACGTGCAGGCGCTGCAGCGCGCCCTGGTGGCCGCCAGGGAGACCACCGACAGGCCGTCGCTGATCAACGTCCGCTCGATCATCGCCTGGCCGGCGCCGAACGCGCAGAACACCGGTCCCGCGCACGGCGCCGCGCTCGGCGCCGACGAGGTCGCGGCCACCAAGAAGATCCTCGGCATGGACCCGGACAAGAAATTCGACGTGCCGGACGAGGTGCTCACGCACGCCCGCCAGGTCGTCGACCGGGGCCGCGAGCTGCGCGCCGACTGGGACAAGCGGTACCAATCCTGGCGGGCCGCCAACGTCGAGCGCGCCGCCGAGCTGGACCGGCTGGTCGCACGCCGGCTGCCGGACGGCTGGACGGCGAAGCTGCCCGAGTTCCCCGCGGGCAAGGCGGTCGCCACCAGGAAGGCGTCCGGCGAGGTGATCAACTCGGTCGCCGGCGTGCTGCCCGAGCTGTGGGGCGGCTCCGCCGACCTCACCGGCTCGAACAACACCGACATCAAGGGCGAGGACAGGTTCCTGCCGGACTCCCCCGACGGCCGCAACGTGCACTTCGGCATCCGCGAGCACGCCATGGGCGCGGCGCTGTCCGGCATCGTGCTCGCCGGGCTCACCCGGCCGTACGGCGGCACGTTCCTCACCTTCAGCGACTACATGCGTCCGGCAGTACGGCTCGCCGCGCTGATGAAGCTGCCCGCGATCTACGTGTGGACGCACGACTCGATCGGCCTCGGCGAGGACGGCCCGACGCACCAGCCGATCGAGCACTTCGCGGCGCTGCGCGCCATCCCCGGCCTGGACGTCGTACGGCCGGCGGACGCCAACGAGACGGCCGTCGCCTGGCGCACCGTGCTCGAGCAGCCCGACCGGCCGGCCGGGCTGCTGCTCACCCGGCAGAACCTGCCTGTCGTCGACCGTTCACCCGAGGGTGGCTTCGCGTCCGCCGAGGGGGTCGCCAAGGGCGGCTACGTGCTGGCCGAGGCCGACGGTGGCCTGCCGCAGGTGATCCTGATCGCCACCGGCAGCGAGGTGGAGCTCGCCGTCGCGGCGCGCGAGCAGCTGCAGGCCGAGGGCACCCCGACCCGGGTGGTGTCGATGCCGTGTGTCGAGTGGTTCAACGAGCAGGACCAGGCGTACCGCGACACGGTGTTGCCGCCCGCGGTGTCGGCGCGCGTGTCGGTGGAGGCCGGCGTCGCGCAGGCCTGGCGTGAGTTCGTCGGTTCGACCGGGGAATGTGTGAGCCTGGAACACTACGGCGCGTCGGCCGACTACAAGACGCTGTACGAGCAGTACGGTCTCACCCCGGAACGCGTGGTGGCGGCCGCACATTCGAGCCTGGCGAGGTCGGGGGCCTGACCGCCCAGCTGCCGACCGCGATGGAGGAGGAAGACGAATGAGTGAGATCCTGGCGCGGCTGTCCGCGGAGGGCGTCGCCGTCTGGCTGGACGACATCTCCAGGGAGCGGCTGGTCTCAGGCAACCTGGCCGAGCTGGTGCAGAACAAGCACGTCGTCGGGGTCACGAGCAACCCGACGATCTTCCAGAAGGCGATCGCCGGTTCGGACAAGTACGACGACCAGGTCCGCGACCTCGCCGTCCGACGCCTGGACGTCGGCGAAGCACTGCGGATGATCACCACGTACGACATCCGCTGGGCGTGCGACGTGCTGCGTCCGGTCTACGACTCCACCCAGGGCGTCGACGGCCGGGTCTCCATCGAGGTCGACCCGCGGCTGGCGCGCGACACCGAGGCGACGATCGCCGAGGCGCGCCAGCTGTGGTGGCTGGTCGACCGGCCGAACCTCTTCATAAAGATCCCGGCGACGGTCGAGGGCCTGCCGGCGATCAGCCAGTGCCTCGCCGAGGGCATCAGCGTCAACGTCACGCTGATCTTCTCGCTGGCCAGGTACGCGGAGGTCATCGACGCGTTCCTCGAGGGCATCGAGCGGGCCCGCAAGGTCGGCAGGGACGTCTCGCAGATCGGCTCGGTCGCGTCGTTCTTCGTCAGCCGGGTCGACACCGAGGTGGACAACCGGCTGGAGAAGATCGGCGGCGACGCCGTCTCGCTGAAGGGCAAGGCCGCGGTCGCCAACGCCCAGCTCGCGTACGAGCTCTACGAGCAGAAGTTCGCCAGCGAGCGGTGGCAGGCGCTCGGCGCCGTCGGTGCCCGTCCGCAGCGGCCACTGTGGGCGTCGACGAGCACGAAGGACCCGGCCATGCCCGACACCTTCTACGTGGACGAGCTGATCGCCCCCGGCGTCGTGAACACCATGCCGGAGGCGACCATCCACGCGACGGCCGACCACGGCAACATCGAGGGCGACTCCGTACGGGGCAGCTACGACGCCGCGAAGAAGGTGCTCGAGGACCTGAAGAACGCCGGCATCTCCTACGACGACGTCGTGCGCGTGCTCGAGGACGAGGGCGTGGAGAAGTTCGAGACCTCGTGGAACGACCTGATCGGCGCGGTCAGCAGTGAGCTGCAGAACGACGCCTGATGGGCTCGCCCGCCGCCGGCGCCGTGTCCGTGCACGGCGCCGCGTACTCCGACGTCCTGACCGCGCTCATCCAGGACCAGGTGGCGACCAAGCTCGTCGCCAAGGACGCCACGCTGTGGGGGCCGGCCGCCGAGGCGGAGGCCGCCATCAGGCTCGGCTGGATCGACCTCGCGCACACCTCGCGGCCGCTGCTCGCGGAGATCGACGCACTGCGCGCCGAGCTGCGTGAGGAGGGCCTCGACCACGTCGTGCTGTGCGGCATGGGCGGCTCGTCGCTCGCCCCCGAGGTGATCACGGCGACCGCAGGCGTCGAGCTGACCGTCCTCGACAGCACCGATCCCGGCACCGTACGGCGGGCGCTCGGCGACCGGCTGGAGCGGACCGTCGTGGTGGTGTCGAGCAAGTCGGGCACCACGGTCGAGACGGACAGCCAGCGCCGTGCCTACGCGGAGGCGTTCGCCGCGGCCGGCATCGACGCGCCGAGCAGGTTCGTCGTCGTCACCGACCCCGGTTCCGCGCTGGCCGAGCTCGGCGAGCAGGAGGGCTACCGGAAGGTGTTCCTCGCGGACCCGAACGTCGGCGGCCGCTACAGCGCGCTCACCGCGTTCGGCCTGGTGCCCGCGGGGCTCACCGGGGTGGACGTGTCGCAGCTGCTCGACGACGCCGAGGAGCTGCTGCCGCAGCTGGCCGGTGACACCGCGGAGAACCCCGGCCTGGTGCTCGGTGCCGTGCTCGGCGGCGCGCACGCCGCTGGTCGCGACAAGGTGGTGCTCGGTGCCGGTGACTCCCCCGTCGCCGGGTTCCCTGCGTGGGCGGAGCAGCTGATCGCCGAGTCCACCGGCAAGGACGACCGCGGGCTGCTGCCGGTGGACGTCGGCGCGGTGAGCGGCGACACCCCGGGCTGGACGGACGCCGGCGACGACGCGACGAAGGTCGCGATCGGCGCTGCGGCGGGTGCGGACGTGACGACGGACGGCCCGCTCGGCGCGCAGCTGCTGCTGTGGGAGGCGGCCGTCGCGGTGGCCGGCCGGGTGATCGACATCAACCCGTTCGACCAGCCGAACGTCGAGGAGGCGAAGAAGCAGGCCCGCGCGCTGCTCGACAACCCGACGGCCGGCGACGGGCTGCCGCACGCGTTCACCGAGGGCGCCGTCGAGGTGTACGGCGACCCGGACACGCTGCGCGGCGACCAGACGCTCGCATACCTGTTCGCCTCGCTGCACTACCTGGTGCCCGAGACCGGCTACCTGGCGCTGCAGGCGTACCTCGACCGGGAGGCGGACGCGGCCGCAGAACGCCTGCGCGCAGCGGTCGCCGCCCGCAGCGGCGTGCAGACCACGTTCGGCTGGGGACCGCGGTTCCTGCACTCCACCGGCCAGTACCACAAGGGCGGCCACCAGAACGGCGGCTTCGTCCAGCTCACCGGCGCCGTCGCCGACGACCTCGCCGTGCCCGACCGGCCGTACTCGTTCGGCAGCCTGATCGCCGCGCAGGCGGCCGGCGACCTGGCCGTGCTCCGCCAGAAGGGCCGCCCGGTCGTCCGGCTGCACCTCACCGACCGGGCCGCCGGGCTCCGTCAACTGCTGGAGGCAGCAACCGCATGAGCACCGGGCGACCACCCTGGATCAACCCGCTGCGTGATCCCCGGGACCGCCGGCTGCCCCGGGTCGCGGGCCCGTGCGGCCTGGTGATCTTCGGCGTCACCGGCGACCTGTCCAGGAAGAAGCTGATGCCCGCGGTGTACGACCTCGCGAACCGTGGGCTGCTCCCCCCTGGCTTCGCGCTGGTCGGCTTCGCCCGCAGGGAGTGGAAGCGGCAGGACTTCACCAAGGTCGTGCACGACGCGGTGAAGCAGTACGCGCGTACCCCGTTCAGGGAGGCGGTCTGGCAGCAGCTCGCCGACGGCTGCCGGTTCGTGCCTGGCGAGCTCGGCGACGACCCGTCGTTCGAGCGGCTGCGGGAGACCGTGGACGACCTGGACCGCGAGCGCGGCACCGGCGGCAACCACGCGTTCTACCTGTCCGTGCCGCCCGGCCTGTTCCCCAGGACCATCGAGCAGCTGCAGACCTCGGGGCTCGCGGAGCAGAACGGCACCGGCTGGCGGCGGGTCGTGGTGGAGAAGCCGTTCGGCCACGACCTGGAGTCGGCGCGGGAGCTGAACCGCACCATCGCGCAGGTGTTCCCGCCGGACTCGGTCTTCCGCATCGACCACTACCTCGGCAAGGAGACCGTCCAGAACATCCTGGCGCTGCGGTTCGCCAACACCATGTTCGAGCCGATCTGGAACCGCAACTACGTCGACAACGTGCAGATCACCATGGCCGAGGACATCGGCATCGGTGGCCGGGCCGGGTACTACGACGGGATCGGCGCCGCACGCGACGTGATCCAGAACCACCTGCTGCAGCTGCTCGCCCTGGTGGCGATGGAGGAGCCCGCGTCGTTCGAGGCGCGGGACCTGCGGATGGAGAAGGAGAAGGTGCTCGGCGCGGTCACCCTGCCCGACCGGCTGGACCTGAACACCGCACGCGGCCAGTACATCGCCGGCTGGCAGGGCGGCACGCAGGTGCGCGGGTACCTGCAGGAAGAGGGCATCGGCAAGGACTCCGCGACGGAGACGTACGCGGCGGTGAAGCTCGAGGTCGACACCAGGCGCTGGGCGGGAGTGCCGTTCTACCTGCGTACGGGCAAGCGGCTGCCCCGCCGGGTCACGGAGATCGCGCTCGAGCTGCACCGCGCACCGCACCTGCCGTTCACCGAGACGGCCACCGAGGAGCTCGGCCAGAACGCGATCGTGATCCGGGTGCAGCCGGACGAGGGCATCACCGTCAGGTTCGGCTCCAAGGTGCCTGGCACCGCGATGGAGGTCCGCGACGTGAACATGGACTTCGCGTACGGCGAGTCGTTCACCGAGGCCAGCCCGGAGGCGTACGAGCGGCTGCTGCTCGACGTGCTGCTCGGCGACCCGCCGCTGTTCCCGCGGCACGAGGAGGTCGAGCTGTCGTGGCAGATCCTCGACCCGATCGAGGAGTACTGGGCGAAGCGCGGCAAGCCGGAGCCGTACCCGGCCGGCGGCTGGGGCCCGGAGTCCGCGGTCGCCATGCTGGCCCGCGACGGCCGCACCTGGCGTAGGCCCTGACGGGAGCACGGGACATGCGCATCGACCTCACCGACACCAACAGCTCCGCCATCGCCAGCGCGCTGCTCGACGCCCGCAGGCGCAGCGGCAGCCCGACCGTCGGCATGGTGCTGACCCTCGTCATCGACACCACAGAGGACGACCACGCGGACGCGCTGCGCGCCGCGACCGAGGCCGCGCGGGAGCACCCGTGCCGCATCCTCACGGTGATCCGCCACTCCGGCAGGGACAAGGCACGCCTGGACGCCGAGCTCTCCGTCGGCGGCGAGGCCGGCCTGCTCGAGTCGGTCATCCTGCGGCTGGCCGGCAAGCTCGGCAGGCACGCCGACTCCGTCGTGCTGCCGCTGCTGCTGCCGGACACGCCGGTGGTCGTCTGGTGGCCGGGCAATGCCCCCGCCGACGTCGCGAACACCGTGCTCGGCCAGCTCGCCAAGCGCCGGGTGACCGACGCCGCGGCGGGCGCGCGAAGCACGAAGCTGCTGCCGCAGCGCGCCGAGGAGTACCAGCCGGGCGACACCGACTTCGCCTGGACCCGGCTCACCCCGTGGCGCACACTGCTGGCGTCCGAGCTCGACCAGAACCCGGGCCGTATCCGCAGCGCCACGGTGCACGCGGCGCGCGGGAACCCCAGCGGTGAGCTGCTGGTCACCTGGCTGAGCAAGCAGCTGCGGGTACGCGTCGACCAGGTCGCCTCGCGCGGCCCCGGCATCACCGCCGTGACGCTCGACGTGCCCGGCGGCCAGATCGCCGTGCACCGCCCGGACGGCCGGCTGGCGACGCTGTCGCGTCCCGGCGACCCGGACCGGCAGGTGGCCCTCGCCCGCCGCGAGATCTCCGAGCTGCTGGCCGAGGAGCTGCGCAGGCTCGACCCGGACGAGCCGTACCACGAGACCCTCGCCCACCACGCGAAGCGGCTCGCCAAACAGTCGAAGGGGTGACGCATGCCCGACACGCCGACCGTGACCGTGCACCGGGACGCCGACCTACTCGCCCAGGCGGTCGCCGCGCGGCTGGTGACCCGCATCGTCGACGCGCAGAGCAGCCGCGGGCACGCGTCCGTCGTGCTCACCGGCGGCGGCATCGGCACCGCGTCGCTCGCGGCACTGCGTACCGCGCCGGCCAGGGACGCCATCGACTGGCGGCGGCTGTCGGTGTGGTGGGGTGACGAGCGGTTCCTGCCTGCCGGGCACCCGGAGCGCAACGAGACGGCCGCCCGCGAGGCGCTGCTCGACCACGTCGGCGTCGACCCGTCGCAGGTGCACCCGATGGCGCCGTCCGACGGCCGGTACGGCGACGACCCGGCGGCCGCGGCGGACGCGTACGCCGCCGAGCTCGCGGGCGTGCCCGCGTTCGACGTGCTCATGCTGGGGATCGGCCCGGACGCCCACGTGGCGTCGCTGTTCCCCGGGCAGCCGGCCCTCGACGAGCAGCGGCGCCCGGCCGTGGCCGTGCACGACGCGCCGAAGCCGCCGCCGACCAGGATCTCGCTGACGTTCCCGACCATCGCCACCGCGGCGGAGGTGTGGATCCTCGCCGCCGGCGCGGAGAAGGCGGACGCAGTGCAGCAGGCGCTCGCCGGCGCAGACCCGCACCAGGTCCCCGCCGCCGGCGCCCACGGCACGGCGGCGACGCGGTTCCTGCTCGACCAGACAGCGGCGGCCAAGCTCCGCTGACCGCGGTAGGGGTCAGCGGCGCTTGCGGCGGCGTGGGAGGCGCAGCAGGGGCACCGGGTCGGTCACCAGGCGGGCGAAGAGGACCAGGTCGCGGCGGCCCTCGTCGCCGGAGCGCTTCTGGCGCAGCAGGCCCTCCCTGGTGAAGCCGCACTTGCCCGCCACCGCGAGCGACGCCTTGTTCGCCGGGGACACGTACGCCTCCAGGCGGACGAAGCCGAGGTCCTCGAACGCGTACTTGCACAGCGTCATGACCGCGGTGGTGGCGTACCCGGTGCGGCGGTACGGGCCGTAGGCCGTCCACGAGACCACGCCCACGCCGTCACCGTCGTCGTGCACCTGGCAGGTGCCGACCGGCACCGGGTCGGCCGTACGGACGACGAGGAAGCTGACGATGCTCCTGGAGTCGATGTAGCCCTGGTGCCAGCGCCTGATCGCCTCCTGCATCCGCGACAGCACCGGCGCACCCTTGCTGATCCCGAACCAGCGGGCCATCTCCGTGTCGTACAGCGGCAGGATGGTCGACTCGTCACCGAGCCGCCACGGCCGCAGCGTGACGTCACCGGAGACCAGGGTCGGCTGTGCCGGCTGCCCTTCGCCGCTCGCCAACGCCGGGTCGCTCATGCTGGGTCACATTGGCTAGAACCGCACACCGCTTGCACGAAGCTTGTCGACGGCCTCCTGCAGGATGGCCTTGGCGTCCTCGGGGCTGCGACGCTCCTTCACGTACGCCAGGTGCGTCTTGTACGGCTCAGTGCGCATCGGTGACGGCGGGTTCTCCTTGTCGGTGCCGGCGGGGAACCCGCACCTGACACAGTCCCACGTCTCGGGGAGCTCCACGTCGCTGGCGAACGACGGCATGCTCTCGTGCCCGTTGGCACACCAGTAGGACACTCGAATGCGTGGCGCCTCATCGCCGCGCTCGGCCTCGCCCATGGGGCCGGCACCGATACGGCTGCCACGGATCGCGTTACCACCTGGCACGGACTTCACCCTTCACGTACGCGGTGCGTCATACGCACTCTCGAGTAGAGCAGAACAGAGAATAACCCCGTCGGCGCATCGGCGAGGGCGTTGCGCCCCACAAATCTTCACCGGTCCTCTTCCACCCGGCGCCGCCCGGCGACGCGTCTCCCCCTCGTCAGACCTTGAAGATGACCGCGAGCGCGATCAAGCTGAGGAACCAGACCACGCCCACGCCGATCGTGAACCGGTTCAGGTTCTTCTCCATGACCGTCGAGCTGCTCGCCGCGGAGATGAACCCGCCGCCGAACATGTCGGACAGGCCGCCGCCCTTGCCCTTGTGCAGCAGCACAAGCAAGATCATCAGCGAGCTGGCCACGATCACGATGATCTGGAGCGGCAGTTTCAGCCAATCGACGTCCATCGCTGGACTCTCTCCGTTCGGCAGACGTTGCTGTGCGGTCTGAGCTGGGGCGCATCCCAGGGTACGTGATCGCCCGGGCCGAGCACGAATCCGGTCGCCACACCTCTCCCCCCGGCATGCCGGGCGATAACGGGCTATACCGGGATCTCCGGGTAACGGGCGAGCCTGGCGAAGGTCTCCGGGTCGAGGCTCGCGCCCCCGACCAGGCCACCGTCGATGTCCGCCTTGCCCATGATGGCCTTGATGTTGTCGAGCTTCACCGAACCGCCGTACAGGATCCGCACCTGGTCGGCGACGTCGCCGGAGTAGAGCTCCGCGAGCCGGCTGCGGATCGCCGCGCAGATGTCCTGCGCGTCATCCGGCGAGCAGGCCTTCCCAGTGCCGATCGCCCACACCGGCTCGTACGCGATCACCACGCTCTTCGCCGCCGCGGCGGCGATGCCGGCGAGCGCGCCGTCGACCTGCGCGAGGGTGAACGGCTCGGCCTCGCCGGCCTCCCGCACGTCGAGCTTCTCCCCGACGCACACGATCGGCGTCAGCTCGTGCTTCAGCGCGGCCTTCACCTTGGCGTTGACCAGCTGGTCGTCCTCGCCGTGCTGCTCGCGCCGCTCGGAGTGGCCGACGACCACGTACTGGCACCCAAGCTTCGCCAGCATCGCGCCGGACACCTCGCCGGTGTACGCACCGCTGTCGTGCACGGAGAGGTCCTGCGCCCCGTACTCGAGCAGCAGCTTGTCGCCCATCACGAGGGTCTGCACGCTGCGCAGGTCGGTGAACGGCGGCAGCACCACGATCTCCACCGCGTCGTAGTGCTTCTCGTCCAGCGACCAGGCCAGCTTCTGGACGTGCGCGATGGCCTCGAAGTGGTTGAGGTTCATCTTCCAGTTGCCGGCCATCAGCGGCTTGCGGCCAGTCTTCGCCATCAATCCTCCAGTACGGCGAGACCCGGCAGGGTCTTGCCCTCCAGGTACTCCAGGCTCGCACCGCCACCGGTGGAGATGTGCCCGAACTGGTCGTCGGCGAACCCGAGCTTCCGCACGGCCGCGGCGGAGTCGCCGCCGCCGACCACCGTCAGCCCGTCCACCTCGGTCAGCGCCTGCGCCACGGCCTTCGTACCGAGACTGAACGCGTCGATCTCGAACACGCCCATCGGGCCGTTCCAGAACACCGTGCTCGCGTCCCGCAGCTTGTCGGCGAAGACCTTGCCCGAGTCGGGCCCGATGTCCACGCCCTCCCGGTCGGCGGGGATGCCGTCGGCCGGCACCACCTGCGACGGGGCGCCGGCACGCAGCTCCTCGACCGCGACCACGTCCACCGGCAGCACGACCTCGACGCCCTTGGCCTGCGCGGTGTCCAGGTGCCCGCGCACGGCGTCCACCTGATCGCTCTCCAGCAGGCTCTTGCCGACCTCGTGGCCCTGGGCCTTGAGGAAGGTGTACGCCATCCCGCCGCCGATGATCAGCCGGTCCGCGACCTCGAGCACCCCGGCGATGACGCCGAGCTTGTCGGACACCTTCGCGCCACCGAGCACCACGGCGTACGGCCGCTGCGGGTCGCCGGTGAGCCGCTGCAGCACCTCGACCTCGTCCTTCACGAGCCCACCGGCCGCGTGCGGCAGCAGCCCAGGCACGTCGTACACGCTCGCGTGCTTGCGGTGTACGGCACCGAACCCGTCCCCGACGTAGCAGTCGGCGAGCGCAGCCAGCTTCGCCGCGAACGCGGCCCGCTCGGCGTCATCCTTGCTCGTCTCTGCGGCCTCGAAGCGCAGGTTCTCCAGCAGCGCCACCTGGCCATCGGCCAGCCCGGTCACCGCCTGCTGCGCACCGTCACCCACCACGTCACCGGCGAACGCGACGTCGGTGCCGAGCAGCTCGCCGAGCCGGCTCGCCACCGGGCGCAGCGAGAACTCCGGGCGCACCTCGCCCTTCGGCCGGCCGAGGTGCGCGCAGACCACCACCCGCGCTCCCCGCGCGACCAGCCGCTCGATCGTCGGCACGCTCGCCCGCACCCGGCCGTCGTCGGTGATGCGGTCGCCGTCGAGCGGGACGTTCAGGTCGGACCTGACCAGTACCCGCTTCCCTGCGACGTCGAGATCGTCGATCGTCCTCATCGGCAGCAGTCCCGGCCGCTCAGGCGCCGACGAGCTTGACGACGTCGATCAGCCGGTTGGAGTAGCCCCACTCGTTGTCGTACCAGCCGACGACCTTCACCTGGTCACCGATCACCTTGGTGAGCCCGGCGTCGAAGATGCACGAGGCCGGGTCGGTCACGATGTCGGCGGAGACGATCGGCTCCTCGGTGTACGTCAGGACGCCGGCCAACGGCCCCTCCGCCGCCGCACGGACGACGGCGTTAACCTCGTCCACGGTGGTCTCCCTGCCGAGGGTGACGGTGAGGTCGGTCGCCGAGCCGGTCGGCACCGGCACGCGCAGCGCGTAGCCGTCCAGCTTGCCCTTCAGCTCCGGCAGCACCAGCCCGATCGCCTTCGCCGCGCCGGTGGAGGTCGGCACCACGTTGACCGCGGCCGCCCGCGCGCGGCGCATGTCCTTGTGCGGGCCGTCCTGCAGGTTCTGGTCCGCGGTGTACGCGTGCACGGTCGTCATCAGGCCGCGCTCGATGCCGAACTCGTCGTTGAGCACCTTGGCCATCGGCGCCAGGCAGTTCGTGGTGCAGGACGCGTTCGACACCACCGTGTGCGTCGCCGGGTCGTACGACTGGTCGTTGACGCCCATCACGATGGTGAGGTCCTCGTTCGTGGCGGGCGCCGAGATGACCACCTTCGAGGCGCCGCCGTCGAGGTGCTTGCGGGCCTTCTCCGCGTCGGTGAAGACGCCGGTGGACTCCACCACCACGTCCACGCCCGCGTCACCCCACTTGATCGCGCCCGGGTCGCGCTCGGCGTACGCGGTGACCTTGCGGCCCCCGACGGTGATCCCGCCGTCGGCCACGGCCACGTCCGCGGACAGCCGGCCGAGCACCGAGTCGTACTTCAGCAGGTGCGCGAACGACGCCACGTCGCCGATCGGGTCGTTGAACGCGACGACCTCGACATCGGAGCTCCCCGCGAGTACGGCGCGGAAGAAGTTCCGGCCGATCCTTCCGAATCCGTTGATGCCCACGCGAACGGTCACAGAAACGGCTCCTCTTAGCTCGACGATCACCGGGATCGCGCTTACCTGTACTCCCGGCCAGGACACTATCAACGCACGGCCGTGCGCCCGCTGCCGCGGTAACGCGATCACCAGCCGTTACGTCTGAGCGCCACCTACCCCTCGGCGGCGCCCGTAATCACCGCCGCGGACTAGCCAGCTACTCCCCGCAACGGCCGCGACGTGGAGACCGCGCCGGTCACGTCCACCAGGAAGTTGGCGACGGAGTCGTCGAGGTGCTCCCTGCTCCACCCCTCGGGCCCGCCGTACCAGGTGAAGCCCTCGTCGCCGACGTCCTCGGACTCCGACAGCGCGTGCGCCCACCGGTCCTCGGCGCCGAAGAGCGCCGCGTACGGCACCAGCCGCGCGCACAGCGTCTCCTGCTCGGCGGCCGGGATGTCCGCCGGGTCGGCGCCTTGCAGGTACTGCCGCAACCCGTTGATCTGGCCGAGCACCTCGCTGCCGCGCGACGTCCTCGACGGCATGTACTCGGCCGCCACCGCGACCCCGATACCGAGGATCACGACCGCCAGCCCAACGAGCGCGTCGAAGGTGAACAGCGCCAGCAGCACCGTGATCGCCACACCGGCGATCGCCAGGGCGACACCGCCCCACAGCCAGCGGGAGCGCACCTGGTCCGGGCGGGACGCGAACCAGCCCTGCGTGACGACGTCGTGGTACATCAGCTGACGCAGCCGCGGCATGTCGCTGGCGAGCACCGAACGCAGGTCGGAGACCAGCACGTCGTCGCCGTGCTCGAACAGCTCGTCGAACACCGCACGCTCGTACGGCAGCAGCTCGTCGCCCGGCTCGTTGCGCTTGTACAGCCGCCAGTCCGGCCGGGCGCCGCCGAGCTCCTCGATGAAGATGTAGTTGCGCACCGCCAAGTCGAGGATGGTCGCCACGATGTCGACCACGTCGGCCTGCTCGTCGACCAGGGTGCCGACCTGCCCCGGGCGAAGACCGCCGGGCGGGCTGAACACGATGGTGCCGTCCTCCTCGTGGAACGGCCGCCGGCCGCCGGTGTTGCTGCCCGCGGCCACCGACCGCGCGTCGCGGCCCCGTATCCGCCACAGCAGCCAGAGCCCGATGAGACCAAGCACCAGCACCGCGACGAGCGCTGCCACGGTGAACGGTGTCACGGAGAACGCGGTGACGAGCGTGTGCCGCTTCTCCAGGATCGGCTCGGCGTCCACGGCGTCCTGCGGCATCCCCACGGTGATGTCGAAGACGCCGCGCGCCGGCAGGTCGTTCTGCAGGAACTTGCTCCCCGCCACGCCCTCGCCGCCGGCCTGCGACAGCGTGCACGGCACGGACGCGCCAGGGGCTCCCGCGGTACACGACACGTGCGTCGGCTGCTGCGGGCCGATCACGTTGATGTTGACCTTCCTCGCGGGCACCGTCCAGCCGCTGACCGGTGTCCAGCTCAGCGTCACGCCACCCGTGGACGGCACCATCATGCCGTCCACCGTGTAGGTCATCTCGTACTTCTTGCGCCCCTGCAGCTCCTTGCCGGGGTCGACGTCCACGGTCGTCGTGCCGTCCTCGTGGTTGATCCTCGTCGGCACGTCGGCGCCGTCCGAGGTCACCTCGATGTCGCTCAGCTTGATGACGCGGTCCTCGGTGTCGCTGTACCGCGTCCGCGTGACGAAGCTCCGGGTGAACCCGGCGTTGCCCGACGCGTAGTCGTAGGTGACCCGCTCGGTCACCTTCGTCGTGCCGTCCTTCGCGACGACCATGTCGATGTTCTGACGCTGCACGTGCGCGGACGCGGCGGACGCGTCAGCTGCGGGCAGCACCGTCAGCGCCGCGATCACCCCGGCACCCAGCGCAGCACCGATCGCGCGGCCGCGACGGCTGCGGAAGATGGTGCGGTGGTGAGGCAGGACAGAACCGGTTCTCATCACATCCCCAAACACGGCAGGCAGCGTAGCGGTCCCGCAGGTCAATTCCCAGCGCAGGTCCCGTCGGTCGACCGGGACGTGATCCTGCACACCCACGCCGCCGGGCGAATCTACTACGCTCCCGCTCCGGCCCACTACGTGTGGTCGCACAACCGCCGCCGGATCGGCGCGAGCCGAACATGCCGTACACCGAGAATTGCGGCAACGTTCAATAGTGCAGCGAGACCATCTACTACCCGCTCGGCACGGCAGGAGCTGCCGGCGCAGTGCATGTCCGGGATGTTCATCGGCAACGACCACCGCACGATGGGCGAAGGCTCTAGCATCGGGTGCGCGGAGGACCGAGTAGGCGACGACCATCTCGACGGTGGCAACTGCAACGCCTGGACAGCGCTTGGGCCGCGGGTGGCCTGAGGTAGAAATGCTCTGCGTGTGCGCCAGGTGGCCCGAGTCGGCGCACGGACGATAGCGTTCGCCTGCCTGGAAGGAAAGGATGCGCGGATGAGCGGGAGCGGATGGGGCCCGGGCGGGCCAGGTCGTGGTGGTCCCCCACCACCACCGGGCGGACGGCCGCCGGTGCCAGGTCGACCACCCGTGCCAGCCCCACCGTCCACCGGCCGACCACCAGGACCACCACCAGCCACCGGACGGCCGCCAGGCGGCCCCCGCGCGATGCCGCCAGGACCACCGCCTGGACGGCCACCCGCACCGCCGCCGGGGCGCCCACCCGGCCCGCCACCGGGCGGGCCGATGGGACCGCCTGGCGGCCGCGGCGGGCCGCCCCCACCGGGTGGTCCCGGCGGACGTCCACCAGGCCCTCCCGGCGGACCGCCACCGGGCGGACGTCCACCAGGCGGTCCGGGCGGACCGCCGCCCCCGAGCGGACCACCACCCCCGGGCGGCTTCGGCCCGGGTGGGCCGATGGGCCCGCCACCGGGCGGTCCTGGCTTCGGCGGACCGGTCGGCCCGCCGCCGCGGAAGAAGTCGTCACCGCTGGTGCCGATCCTGCTCGGTGGCGGCGGCGTGGTCGTGCTGCTGTTCATCGTCGTCATCCTGATCGCCGCCACGGCCGACGACGATGACGAGCCGACGGGCTACCCCAGCAGCTCCTACTCGTCGTACTCGGCGTCGTCGTACTCGGCGTCGTCGTCGGCCATCGGATCGCCGACGCTCTCGTCCAGCTCGTCGTCGAGCAGCTCGAGCTCGCTCAGCTCGCCGTCGGAGAGCGAGGACGGCTACGGCTCGCCGGAGAAGAACAAGATCTACGACACCGGCAAGGCGAAGAACGTCGGCTGCCGCGCCAGGCTCCCGTCGACCGGCGCGATCGGCCGCTTCGCCCGCAAGGCCAACCCGTGCCTGAACAAGATGTGGAAGGCGCAGTTCGCCAGGGAGGGTATGACGCACCGGTCGCCGGACATCGTGGTGTCCAACGGCTCCTCGAACTCGCCGTGCAGCAGCGGCGACACAGGCTACGTGCCCGCGGCGTTCTACTGCTCGGTGAACGAGACGATCTACTACTCGGTGAACCAGGCACGCTCCCAGACCAGGGAGCACATGTTCGCGACGGTCGCCCACGAGTACGGGCACCACGTCCAGGCGCTCGCCGGGATCAACGAGGAGTTCAACGAGCGCTACCAGCGGAACTACTCGAACGTCGCGAAGCGCTCCAGGATGACCCGTCGCAACGAGCTGCAGGCACAGTGCCTGGCCGGGCTGTTCGTCGGCAAGAACTACCGCACGATGGGCGAGAGCTCGAACATCAGGTACGCGGAGGACCGGGTGGGCGACAACCACCTGGACGGCGGCAAGCCGACCACGGCCCACCGCACGCACGGCAACTACCGCAACAACGGGCACTGGTACAAACGCGGCTTCGACACGTCGAACGCGGGCAGCTGCAACACCTGGACGGCACCGGGATCGCGGGTGGCGTGACGACTGGCGCCGGGCAGCCACCGACATCGGACGACGGGCAGCACGACGAGACGACGTCGCTGTCCGCTCGCCGGACGTCGCGGCTGCCCGCACCCAACGCACCGCTGCCGCCTCCGGTGGCACCGGACCGCGGCGAGGCGCACGCTGCCGTCGCAACGAGCGGCACACTGGACGACCGGCATGCCGAGGGGCGGCCGACCCAGCTCGCCCGCCCGGTTCCGCAGCGCTCTGCGAGGCACCGGCCGCCCGCTGCCGCCGCCCTGCTGCTCGGCGGCAGCGGCGCCTTCCTGCTGCTCGTGGTCGCCGCTGCCGCACTGGGCGCGGTGGTCGGCAAGCACGACAGCACGGCAGAGCCTACGGATCCTGGACGCCCACAGTCCACGTCGTCCCGGGCCGAGCGCCAGGAGCCCGAGCGGCACGGCGACCCCGCCCGCAACCCGGTCTACCGGACCGGGCGGATGGCCAGTGTCGAGTGCCGGGCGGACCTGCGGTCGGCGGCGCCCGAGCCGTACGAGAAGTTCGTCCGGGAGTCCACCACCTGCCTGAACCGCGCGTGGCAGGCGCAGCTACGCAAGCGCGGCATCACCCACACCCCACCGGACCTGGTGATCTCGCACACGGCGGAACCCACGTCGCCGTGCCGCAGCAGCGTCGAGGGCTACGTACCGGTTGCGTTCTACTGCCCCACGAACCGCACCGTGTACTACTCGCTGCCCAGCGCGAAGCGCGCCGTGCTGCCGAAGGACCGGGAGTACCTCATCTCGACCTCCGCGCACGAGTACGCTCACCACATCCAGCAGATGACCGGCATCACCGGTGCGTACTACACCCGGTACAACAAGGTCTACCCGCGCAATGTGGACGGCTACACCCGGCTCACCCGGCGGCTGGAGCTGCAGGCGCAGTGCTTCGCCGGCGTCTTCACCGGCTCGAACGCCCGTACGATGCGTATCGAGCGGGCGGCCATGGCGGAGACCGCCGACCGCACCGGTGACGACGCGCTCGACGGCGCCGGCGACGACCCGTCGCTTCGCGTGCACGGCAACTTCGCGAGCAACCACCGCTGGCTGATCCGGTACGGCTGGGACCACCGCGCCCCGGACACCTGCAACACCTGGGCCGCCGCAGCCGCTACCGTCGCCTGAGCCGAGGGCACGGTCACCGCGACGCTCCGCAAGCACGTCGGGCAGGCCGCGTGACAGGCGTACTAGGATGCCGACGCTGGCAGGTACGCGTCGACGAGCTTGGTGGAGGTCCGGTGGCCGCAGGCGCTGAGTCCGCCGAGGTCGGCTCCACCGCGCGGCGCATGGTCCTCGGTGGCCAGCTGCGCCGGCTCCGCGAGTCGCGCGGCATCTCCCGGCCACAGGCCGGCTACACGATCCGTGCGTCCGAGTCGAAGATCAGCCGCCTGGAGCTCGGCCGGGTCACGTTCAAGGAGCGCGACGTCGCCGACCTGCTCACCCTGTACGGCGTCGACGACGAGCACGAGCGCGAGTCGTTCCTCGACCTGGTCCGCCAGTCGAACCAGCCGGGCTGGTGGCACACGTACAGCGACACGCTGGCCCGGTGGTTCCAGGACTTCATCGGCCTGGAGGAGTCCGCGTCCCGGGTGCAGACCCTGGAGACCCAGTTCGTCCCCGGGTTGCTGCAGACCGAGCAGTACGCCCGCGCCGTGGTGCGGCTGTGCCTGCCCGACATCACCCCGGAACAGGTGGAGCGCCGGGTGGCGCTGCGTCGCGACCGCCAGCGGGTGCTCGCCATGCCGCGCGCACCGCGGGTGTGGGCGCTCATCGACGAGGGCGTGCTCTACCGGTCGGTGGCCGACGAGTCGGTGATGCGCGACCAGTGGCAGCACCTGCTCGACCTCACCCGGCTACCGACGGTGTCGGTGCAGATCGTGCCGTTCAGCTCCGGCGGCGGCGGCGCGGAGGGCCCGTTCACGCTGCTCCGGTTCGCCGAGCCCGAGCTGCCCGACGTCGCGTACCTCGAGCACCTCTCCGGCGCCCTGTACCTGGACAAGCGCTCCGAGGTCGACCTGTACGCGAAGGTCTTCCACCGGCTGGTCACCACCGCCGCAACCCCGGACGAGTCCCGCCAGCTGCTGGCCGCCCTGGTACGCAAGGACTGACTGCAGGCCCTCTCGACCGCCGCGTCGCCCGATGTCGGCCAGATCACATTTGGGTCACTTCGAGGCCCGCCACCAGCGCAACCATCCAGATCGGACCATGTTTTCGCAGGTCAGCTCTGGTCATACCAGAGTTGGCACATTAGTCACGCCATGTGCCCGCCACTACCTCGTGCACGTGCATACGTACGTGCATTGACACGTGTTGCGGCACCATGCAAACTCAGATGCACGTGCAGACGGCGCTTGCAGATGTCTTGTGCAGGTGCATGGTCGAAAGGAGGTGGCGCGGTGAACGAGGCCGACACTGCGGGACTCGACCGCGACCTCTCTGGCCTTGACTGGCGGAAGAGCAGGCACAGCGGCGGCAACGGCAACTGTGTCGAGGTCGCCAAGATGAGCAACGGTCACGTCGCGGTCCGCCACTCACAGACACCAGAGGGCCCGGCGATCGTCTACACACCGAGCGAGATCAGAGCATTCCTCGCCGGAGTCAAGGACGGCGAGTTCGACTACTTGGTCGCGTAACCGAGCGACCTGCGGCAGCGAAGCGTACACGCGGCACAGCAGGGAGACGCACTGTGACACTGGCAACGCAGGCAGAACCGGTAACGGCGGAACGCACAGAGCCCGCCAGCGTTGCCGGCCGCGACATCATCTGGGACGACGAGCCTTCCACTTCGGACCCGACGCCCCTCGGGTCTGCAGGCCGGCGGGCCCGTCGCTTCAGCACACATCTGCATAGCTAGGCAAGCACCCCGAGCGCAGTTGGGCGCTCCCCCATCCCGGACCTGACCGGGACCACGAACGTGGTGGGGCCGCCGGCGTTGCCCCGATACCGGCGGCGGTCCTGCCCTCCAACTCCGCCCACTGCACACGGTTGGACGTGCGCCTGCCGGACTCGGCATCTACCCCCCAGTGCCGAGTCCCAGACTTTCGGTAGCTAGCCGCCGGGAGTCGCAAGGGCCCCATCTTCCCCCCGGATGGGGCCCTTTTCCTGCCCCGAACCGGCGAGCGGCCTAGTTCATCGCGTCGGCGGGTAGGGACGCTTCGGTGCTCGGGATGCCGAGGTCGGACGCACGCTTGTCCGCCATTGCCAGCAGGCGGCGGATCCGGCCGGCGATGGCGTCCTTGGTCAGGGGTGGCTCGGCGAGCTGGCCGAGCTCCTCCAGGCTCGCCTGCTGGTTCTGCACCCGCAGGTCGCCGGCCTGCTTCAGGTGGTCGGGTACGTCCGCGCCGAGGATCTCCAGCGCACGCTGCACCCTGGCGCTCGCCGCCACCGCCGCGCGCGCCGAGCGGCGGAGGTTCGCGTCGTCGAAGTTCGCCAGCCGGTTGGCGGTGGCCCGCACCTCGCGGCGCAGCCGCCGCTCCTCCCAGGTCAGTACGCTCTCGTGCGCCCCGAGCCGGGTGAGCACGGTGCTGATCGCGTCCCCGTCCTTCACCACCACCCGGTCGACACCGCGCACCTCCCTGGCCTTGGCGGAGACGCCGAGCCGCCGTGCCGCGCCGACGAGCGCGAGCGCCGCCTCCGAGCCCGGGCAGGTGATCTCGAGTACGGTCGACCGGCCAGGCTCGGTCAGCGAGCCGTGCGCGAGGAACGCACCCCGCCAGGCCGCCTCCGCGTCGCACGTGGACCCCGACACGACCTGCGGCGGCAGGCCGCGCACCGGCCGCCCGCGGCCGTCCACCAGGCCGGTCTGCCTGGCCAGCTGCTCGCCGTCCTTGTCCACGCGCACGATGTACCGGCTGCCCCTGCGCAGGCCGCCGGCCGCGATCACCGCGAGCTCGGACGTGTGGCCGTAGACCTCAGAGATGTCCTTGCGCAGTCGCCGCGCGGCGACGCCGGTGTCCAGCTCGGCCTCGACGACGATGCGCCCACCGATCAGGTGCAGCCCACCGGCGAACCGCAGCATGCTCGCGACCTCCGCCTTCCGGCAGCACGGTTTCGTCACCGTCACCCGAGCGAGCTCGTCCTTCACCGCGGCTGTCATCGCCATCAGTCTTGTCCTCTCGACCCGACCGCCGAGTCCCCTCCGGCGGTGTCGTACTCCGCAAACAGCGCACGATAGACGCCGGCCAACCGGCGTGGATCGTGCCGTGGACTGCCGTCCACCATCCCCACCCGCTCGAGCACCAGCTCGGCGTGGAGCTCCTTGGTCGCCTCGACCAACGCGTCCGGGTCGGCCGTGACCCGCTCGTCCGCGACCACCACGTCGACCTGGAGGGTCGGCGCGTGTTCGGCCAGCACCCGCAGATGCTGCTCGGGCGAGAAACCGGCCGTCTCCCCCGGCTGCGGCGCAAGGTTGAGCGCGACCACCTTACGCGCCGACGTGTTCAGCAGCGCGGCCGCCAGCTCAGGCACCTTAAGGTGCGGCAGCACGCTGGTGAACCAGGACCCAGGTCCGAGCACCACCCAGTCCGCCGCCTCGATCGCCGCAAGCGACTCCGGGCAGGCCGGCGGGTCGTCCGGGACGATCTGCACCGACTGCACCTCCCCGGACGTGGTCGCCACGGCCACCTGGCCGTCCACCGTCCGGGTGCGGACCTGCCCACCGCCGTCGCGCTCGCGTACGGTCGCGCGGATGCCGAGCGGTTGCGGGCACATCGGCAGCACCCGTCCCTGGGCGCCGAGCAGCCGGCCCACCCAGTCGAGCGCCGCGACCGGCTCGCCCATCTGCTGGGCCAGGCTGACGATCAGCAGGTTGCCCACCGCATGGCCGTTCAACGGCCCGTCGCTGACGAACCTGTGCTGCACGACCTCGCGCCAGGTCTCGCCCCACTCGTCGGTACGGCACAGCGCGGCGAGCGCCATCCGGAGGTCGCCGGGCGGTAGCACCCCGAACTCCTTGCGCAACCGCCCGCTCGACCCACCGTCGTCCGCCACGGTCACCACCGCGGTCAGGTTCCTGGTGACCCGCCGGAGCGCGGAGAGGGAGGCGTACAGGCCGTGACCACCACCCAAGGCGACGACCCGCGGCCCAGCCTTACCTGTCATGCAGCTCCATCTTCCGCAACTTATCGTCAACCGCCGCTGCGCGGGGCGTCACTCCCGGCCGAGGTCGCGGTGGTGCACGTGGACCTCCACCCCGGCCCCTTCCAGTCGTTTCGCCAACGCCTCCGCGATCGCCACACTGCGGTGCTTGCCTCCGGTGCAGCCTACGGCGAACGTCGAGAAACGTTTACCCTCGTTGACGTAACCGCGCTCGACGATGTCGAGCAGTGTCGCGTAGCTGTCCAAGAACGCCTTCGTGTCGTCGCGCTCGAGCAGGTAGTCGCGCACCGGTTGGTCCAGGCCGCTCAGTGGCCGCAGCTCCGGCACCCAGTGCGGGTTCGGCAGGAACCGGCAGTCGGCGACCATGTCCGAGTCGACCGGCAGCCCGTACTTGTAGCCGAACGAGAGCACGGTGATGCGCAGCTTCGCCTCGCCCGACCCGGCGAACGCCTGCACGATCTTCCGCCTGAGGTCGTGCACGTTCAGGTCGCTGGTGTCGATCACCAGGTCGGCCTCACCGCGCACCGCGCCGAGCCGTTCCCGCTCCCGCGCGATGCCGTCGACGATGCCCTCGCCCTCCTGCAGCGGGTGCGGCCGGCGCACGCTCTCGTACCTCCGCACGAGCACCGCGTCGGTGGCCTCGAGGAACAGCACCTTCGTACGCACGCCGCGTTTGCGCAGCTCGTGCACCGACTCGAGCAGGTCGGACGTGGTGAACGCCCGGCTGCGCACGTCGATGACGGCCGCCAGCTTCGGCACGCCGCCCTGGGTGCGGGCGCCGAGGTCGGCCAGGGTGCCGATCAGCCCGGGTGGCAGGTTGTCGACGACGTACCAGTCGAGATCCTCCAGGTAGTTCGCGGCGGTGCTGCGACCGGCACCGGACATCCCGGTGACCACGAGCACGTCCGGCGGCGGGCCGCCGGGCGTGCCGTCCGCATCGCCCGCCGGCATGTCATCGCCCCCTGCGGCCGAGCTCTTCGACTCGGTACTCATCTCTTGCTCCCCCCAACGATCCCCCATGTGATGGTCAAACCCGGTCGACCAGGTCGTGCCCTAGGTCGACCGTTCCAGCGCGGTCACCAGCGACTCCGCGGTCTGTCGACCGATCCCCGGGACCTCGGTGATCTCCTCGACGGTCGCCTCCCGCAACTTCTTCAACGAACCGAAGTGCCGCAGCAACGCCTTGCGTCTCGTCTCCCCCAGGCCGGGCACGGTGTCCAACACGCTACGCGTCATACTCTTGGATCGGCGTTGCCGGTGAAACGTAACGGCGAACCTGTGCGCCTCGTCGCGGATCCGTTGCAGCAGGTACAGGCCTTCGCTCGTACGGGGCAGGATGACCGGGTACTCGTCGCTGGGCAGCCACACCTCTTCCAGCCGCTTGGCCAGCCCGCACACGGCGACGTCGTCGATGCCGAGCTCGTCCAGCGCCCGCTGCGCCGCGGCCACCTGCGGTGCGCCGCCGTCGACGACGAACAGGTTCGGCTGGTAGGCGAACTTCCGCAGCCGGCCGGTCTCCGGGTCGATCAGGCTCGGCGTCTCGGCGTCGTCCTCGCCGGCCTCCTCGTCCGGCAGCGGCGCGAGCTCACCGGTCTTCTGGCGCGCCTCGAGCAGCCGCTTGAACCGCCTGGTGACCACTTCGTGGATGGCGGCGACGTCGTTCTGGCCGGCGAGCCCCTTCACCGTGAAGCGGCGGTACTCGGACTTGCGCTGCAGGCCGTCCTCGAACACGATCATCGACGCGACGACGTCGCTTCCCTGCAGGTTCGAGACGTCCACGCACTCGATGCGCAGCGGTGCGTCGTAGAGGTCGAGCGCATCCTGGATCTCCTGCAGTGCCTTGCTGCGTGCGGTCAGGTCGCTGGCCCGCTTGGTCTTGTGCAGCGCGAGCGAGTGCTTGGCGTTGCGCTCCACGGTCTCGAGCAGCGCGCGCTTGTCGCCGCGCCGCGGCACCCGCAGCCGCACCGCCGTGCCCCGCCGGTCGGTGAGCCACTCCTCCACGGCGGCGACGTCGTCGGGCACCTCTGGAGCGAGCAGCTCCCTCGGCACGTCTCCCTCGCCGTAGATGTGTGTGACGAACTGCTCGACCAGGTCGCCGGTATCGACCTCCTCGATCTTGTCCACCACCCAGCCGCGCTGCCCGCGGATCCGGCCGCCGCGGACGTAGAAGACCTGCACGGCGGCCTCCAGCTCGTCCTCGGCGATGCCGATCACGTCGCAGTCGGTGCCGTCGGCGAGCACGACCGTCTGCTTCTCCAGCGCCTTGTTCAGCGTGCCGATGTCGTCGCGCAGCCGGGCGGCCCGCTCATAGTCCAGCTCCGCCGCGGCGGCACGCATGTCCGCCTCCAGCCGCTTGAGGTACGGGCCGGTGCGGCCGGACATGAAGTCGCAGAAGTCCTCGACGATCTTGCGGTGCTCCTCGGCGGACACCCGGCCGACGCACGGTGCCGAGCACTTCTCGATGTAGCCGAGCAGGCACGGCCGGCCGATCTGCGCCGAGCGCTTGAAGACGCCGGCGGAGCAGGTGCGGGCGGGGAAGACCCGCAGCAGCAGGTCGAGCGTCTCGCGGATCGCCCAGGCGTGCGAGTACGGCCCGAAGTAGCGCACGCCCTTGCGCTTCTGCCCGCGGTACACCTGCAGCCGGGGGAACTCCTCGTGCAGCGTCACCGCCAGGTACGGGTAGCTCTTGTCGTCGCGGTACTTCACGTTGAACCGCGGGTCGTACTCCTTGATCCAGGAGTACTCCAGCTGGAGCGCCTCGACCTCGGTGTTGACCACGACCCAGTCGACCGAGCACGCCGTGCGGACCATCTGGTACGTGCGCGGGTGCAGCGCCGTGAGGTCCTGGAAGTACGAACTCAGCCTCGCGCGCAGGCTCTTCGCCTTGCCGACGTAGATGACCCGCGTGTCCTGGTCACGGAACCGGTAGACCCCCGGCGAATCCGGAACCGAGCCTGGTTCGGGACGGTAGCTTGCCGGATCTGCCACGCACCAACCCTAACTTCCGGCGCCGACGGCGACCGGGAGCGCCCGCCGGTACCCGGCCCGCGCCGGGCCGTCCCGCAGCCGGGACGTCAGCGCAGCGCGATCTCGAACGTCCGCCGGTGCGCGGCCAGCCACTCGTGGGCGGCCCGGATCGCCGCGCACACCCCGCTGTCGCGCAACGCGATCTTCGCCTCGTCGCCGGCCGCCGCCTCGGTCTCGATACCGCGCCAGCACCTGTCCTGCCACCACAGGATGGTCTCAACCACGTGGCTCCGGTCGTCCAGCCCGTACGCGTCGCAGATCAGCCGCACCCGACTGGCCGCCGCCACGTCCGACAGGCCGGGGCCAAGCCCGACGAACTGCCAGCAGATGTGGGCGACGTCGTGCACCCTGGCTCCGGGCGCGGCGATGTCCCAGTCGATGAAGGCGTACGGCCGCAGCCCGTCATCCAGGTCGCGGTACACGGTGTTCTTCGGCGACAGGTCGTTGTGACAGACGACCTCGGCGTTGGCTGCCAGCTCGGTGGCCGCCGTGAGGTCGTGGAACTCCCGCACCAGCTCCGCGAGCTCGGCCAGGCTGCCGTCGGCGTACACCGCGGGCGGCTGGTCCTCGGCCCAGGCGACGTGCCCGTCGAGGAACGACATCGTCTCCCGGCCGCGGTCGTCCACGCCGAGGAAGCGCGGTGCGCCCGGCCACCCGCACCGCTCGAACAGCGTGAGCAGCTCCCGCACGAACGCCGCGTTCGGACCCGGGGACCGGCGCACCGTATCGCCGACCCGCACCACCTCGGTGACGAAGCCGCCGCGAAGCGAGGACTCCTCCATCCAGCCCAGTGTGCCTGAGCCGTCGCGCTACCGCAGCTCCCCCTGCGCCGGGTGGCCGCCGGCGACGAGCTCGCCCGCGCGGTAGACGGCCACCGGATCGCGCACCGTGGCGATGTCGGCGACCGGGTCCCCGCGCACGACGACGAAGTCGGCGTCGTACCCCGGCGCCAGCCGGCCCTTGCAGTCCGGCACACCGCAGGACCTGGCGGCCACGCTGGTGACGGCGGCGAGCGCGGCGGCGGCGTCGCCACAGATGCCGGCCAGCTGCACCACGGCAAGCGGCAGCACGTCGTGCGGCTTGACCGGTGCGATGCCGGCGTCGGAGCCGATCGTCACCGTCGCACCCGAGACGACGATCCGCCGCACCAGGTCCATCAGCTTCGGCACCCGCGCCGCGAAGTCCGGCGGCATGGGCTGGTCGGTGGGCGCGAAGCCGAGGGTCAGCGACACCACGATGCCCGCGGCGGCGATCGCCCGGATCAGGTCGTCGTCCGGCACCACGTCGTCCTCGGTCATGAACGAGCAGTGCTCGATGCTGTCCACCCGGGCGGCCAGGGCGTCCGCGATGCCCGCCCGTGCGTGTGCGTGCGCGGCAACCGGCAGCCCGTGCCGGTGCGCCTCCGTCACGAGTGCGTCGAGCGCCTGCGAGTGGAACTGCACCAGACCGCCGTGCGAGCCGGGCGTCAGCTGCCCGCCGGTGACCATCACCTTGACCGCGTCGACCCCGCGCGCCGCGCGTTCTGCGACGACGGCACGTAGGTCGGCACCGGCCGGCACCTCGCCGCCGAGGAACCAGCAGTGCCCCCGCACGGTGGTGATCGGCGGCCCGGCGCACAGCAGCTGCGGGCCCGCCGCCGGCGCGGACGCCAGCTCACCGCGCAGCGCGAGCGTAAGGTACCTGCGGTCGCCGAGGTCGCGCGCGGTCGTGATGCCGGCCGCGAGCATCGCCTGCGCGCGAACCCGCATCTGCTCGATGAGCTCCTCGTCGCCTACGCGCTGCACGTTCGCCGCGGCGTCCGGCGTCGCGTCGAACACCAGGTGGACGTGCGTGTCGATGAGCCCGGGCAACAGCGTCGTGTCCGGCCCGCAGTCGACGGTCGCCAGGTCCGGCCGTAGCGGCGACTCCCCGGGATGGACGCCGGCGATCCGGCCGCCTTCGACCACCACTGTGGCCGGGCCGTGCAACCGCTCGCCGTCGAAGACGCGGTCGGCACGCAGCGCGTAGCCGCGCGCGCCTGGCGGTGACTCGGGAACGGTGTCGAGCTCGGTGGACATGGACCCCACCTCCCGATTCGGAAGATACGCCGGGGGGTGCGGCCGCGCCGGGAACCGCGGTACGCGGCACCGCCAGGGGGTTGCCCAGGTGTCAGTCCACTACGGCGGGCACCCGGCCACCGAGAATCTCACGCAAGAACTGGCCGGTGTGGCTCTCCGCAGTCATGGCGATGTCCTCCGGGGTGCCCACCGCGACGACGGCGCCGCCGCCGGAACCGCCCTCGGGCCCCAGGTCGATCACCCAGTCCGCGCACTTGATCACGTCCAGGTTGTGCTCGATCACGATCACCGTGTTGCCGGTGTCGACCAGCCGCTGCAGCACACCGAGCAGCTTGCTGATGTCCTCGAAGTGCAGGCCCGTGGTGGGCTCGTCGAGCACGTAGACGGTGCGCCCGGTCGAGCGGCGCTGCAGCTCCGATGCCAGCTTCACCCGCTGCGCCTCGCCACCGGACAGCGTCGGCGCCGGCTGGCCCAGCCGGATGTAGCCGAGCCCGACGTCGTTCAGCGTCTGCAGGTGCCTGGCGATCGCGGTGATCGGCCGGAAGAAGTCGAGTGCCTCCTCGACCGGCATCTCCAGCACCTCGGAGATCGTCCTGCCCTTGTAGTGGACCTCGAGCGTCTCCCGGTTGTACCTGGCCCCGTGGCACTCCTCGCACGGCACGTAGACGTCCGGCAGGAACTGCATCTCGATCTTCAGCGTGCCGTCGCCTGCACATGCCTCGCACCGGCCGCCCTTGACGTTGAACGAGAACCGGCCGGGCTGGTAGCCACGCACCTTTGCTTCCTCGGTGGCGGCGAAGAGCTTGCGGATGTGGTCGAACACACCGGTGTACGTCGCGGGGTTCGACCGCGGGGTGCGCCCGATCGGGCTCTGGTCGACGTGCACGACCTTGTCGACCTGGTCGACGCCGTTGATCCGCTTGTGCCGGCCGGGCGAGAGCTTCGCCCCGTTGATCTGCTTCGCCAGCGACTTGTACAGGATGTCGTTCACCAGCGTCGACTTGCCCGACCCGGACACGCCGGTGACGAGCACGAAGCTGCCGAGCGGGAACGCCACGTCGATGCCGGCCAGGTTGTGCTCGTGCGCGCCGCGGACGAGCAGCTCGCGGCCCTTCTGCCGCGGCCGGCGGATCTCCGGGATGGCGATCTCCCGCTGGCCGCTGAGGTACGCGCCGGTCAGCGAGTCGTCCGTCTTGTACAGGCCCTTCACCGGACCGGTGTAGACGATCTGGCCGCCGTGCTCACCGGCGCCCGGACCGATGTCCACGACCCAGTCGGCGGTCCTGATGGTGTCCTCGTCGTGCTCGACGACGATCAGCGTGTTCCCCAGGTCGCGCAGCCGGACCAGGGTCTCGAGCAGCCGGTGGTTGTCGCGCTGGTGCAGCCCGATGGACGGCTCGTCGAGCACGTACAGCACCCCGACCAGACCGGACCCGATCTGGGTGGCCAGCCTGATCCGCTGCGCCTCACCGCCGGCGAGCGTCGCGGACGCCCGGTCGAGGGTGAGGTAGTGCAGGCCGACGTCCACCAGGAAGCCGAGGCGCGAGTTGATCTCCTTCAGCACCTGCTCCGCGATCTGCTGGTCCCTGGTGGACAGGTCCAGGTCGCGCAGGAACACCGCCGCGTCGCCGATCGGCATGCCGGCGACGTCGGCGATCGACCTGTCCCCCACGGTCACCCCGAGCGTCACGGGCTTCAGCCGGGCACCCGCGCACGCCGGGCACGGCACCTCGCGCATGTAGCTCTCGAAGCGCTCCCTGCTGCTGTCGCTCTCCGCCTCCAGGTAGCGGCGCTTGACGTACGTGACCACGCCCTCGTACGACGTGTAGTACGACCGCTGCCTGCCGTACCTGTTGCGGTAGCGCACGTGGATCTGCTCGGGGTACCCGTTCAGCACGGCCTTGCGTGCCTTCGCCGGCAGCTTCTTCCACGGCGTGTCGAGGTCGAAGCCCATCGCGTCGGCGAGCGCCTGCAGCAGCCTGCTGAAGTACTGGCTGATGTGCCCGCCGCTCCACGGCGAGATCGCGCCGTCGCCGACCGACCGGTCCGGGTCGGGCACCACGAGCTCCGGGTCGACCACCAGCTGGGTGCCGAGGCCGGTGCACTCCGGGCAGGCCCCGAACGGGCTGTTGAACGAGAACGAGCGCGGCTCGAGCTCCTCGAAGTCGAGGTCGTCGTAGAGGCACGCGAGGTGCTCGGAGTAGGTGCGCTCGCGGTGCTCGTCGCCCTCCGGCAGGTCGACCAGGTCGAGGGTGACGGTGCCGCCGGACAGCCCGAGCGCGGTCTCGACCGAGTCGGTCAGCCGGCGCCGGCCGGACTTCTTCACCGCCAGCCGGTCGACCACCACCTCGATGGTGTGCTTCTCGTACTTCTTGAGCGTCGGCGGCGACTCCAGCAGGTGCGTGACGCCGTCCACCCGTGCGCGGCTGTAGCCCTTGGTCTGCAGCTCGCGGAACAGCTCCCCGTACTCGCCCTTGCGCTCCCTGACCACGGGCGCGAGCACCTGGAACCTGGTGCCCTCCTTCATCTCGAGCACCCGGTCGACGATCTGCTGCGGGCTCTGCCGCGCGATCGGCCGCCCGCACTCCGGGCAGTGCGGCTTGCCGACCTTCGCGTACAGCAACCGCAGGTAGTCGTACACCTCGGTGATCGTGCCGACGGTCGAGCGCGGGTTCTTCGAGGTGGACTTCTGGTCGATCGAGACGGCGGGCGACAGGCCCTCGATGAAGTCGACGTCCGGCTTGTCCAGCTGGCCGAGGAACTGGCGAGCGTACGCGGACAGCGACTCGACGTACCGACGCTGGCCCTCGGCGAAGATCGTGTCGAAGGCCAGGCTCGACTTGCCGGACCCGGACAGCCCGGTGAACACGATCAGGGAATCGCGTGGCAGGTCGATCGAGACGTCTTTGAGGTTGTGCTCCCTGGCACCTTGGATGGTGAGTCGGTCAGTCACTCGCAGGTCGTCTTCCGGCACAGGTGGTGGATGAGGCGTCGCCATGCTAACCGGAGGCACCGACAACACGTCCCGCTGAGCCCGCCGGCCCTCCTGACCAGCCCCGTCGTCACTGCTCGGCACTCCCTAGCGAAATGTTACTCAATGTCCGATCCCCGCGCGTGCGGGCCGCGCCACGACCCCAGCCAGGCCAGGGGCGGTCAGGAGGGGGTGCGGCGTTCGCCGTCCCAGCCCACGAAGCCGTACTCCGGCCACCGTTGGTGCATCTTCTCGATGTCCTCTGGGGCGTTCTCCACGGTCGGCGGGAACTTGGCGCCGCCCCACTCCGGGCGGGCCTCGTAGCGCCAGGTGCGGGTGGCGTCGATGACCATCCGGTTCCAGACGCCCGCGCCGAGGTCGGCGACCGAGCGCAGCTCGAGCGGCGTGCTCGGGTCGATCGGCGAGCCGAAGCTGCCGGGGAACACCACCATGTCGTCGGTGCCCGGCCGCACCCGGTACGCGATCGCCCAGTCGAGTGCGGAGTAGTCGGAGATGTCCACGTCGTCGTCGACGACGATGACGTTCTTGTACCTGTACAGCGCCGCCCCGCTGCTCCACAGCGCGGACGCCACCCACTTCGCGTGGCCCTCGTTGACCTTCTTGATCTGGACGGCGATCGTCGTGCCGTTGGTGACCGGGTGCACGTACACCTGGGTCACCCCTGGCACACCGGCGTTCTCCAGGGTCCGCCACGCGATCGCCGCGCGCTGCAGCGCCGACATGTGGCTGTTCTCCCCGCTGGCACCAGGCAGCGAGCCCTCCAGGGTGCCGCGGAAGATCGGCGACTCCCTGTGCGTCAACGCGGTCACCTGGATGGTCGGACGCCGCGTCGGCACGTCGCTGACGTAGCCGGTGAACTCACCGAACGGTCCCTCCATCTCCCAGGTGCTCTCGTCCGGCGAGATGTAGCCCTCGACGACCAGCTCAGCGGACGCCGGCACCTCCAGGTTGACGGTCTTGCACCGCACGAGCGGCACCGGCGCGTCGAGGTACGCGCCCATCACGTCGTACTCGGAGAGGCCCTTGGGGATCGGGCTGCCGGCGAGGAAGTCCATCACCGGGTGCCAGCCGTAGACGCACGCCACCTGCATCGGCTTGCCCAGGTCCAGGTGCTTCCGCCAGTGCAGGCCCCAGTGCTGGCTCGGCACGAGCAGCATCGGGATCTTGTCCTTGCCGGAGATCATCCCGCGGTAGACGCCGAGGTTGACCGTGCCGTCCTCGGGGTCCTTGGTCACGATGGCCGCGAACGTGTTGATGTAGCGGCCGCCGTCGAGATGGTGCCACCACGGCACGGGCAGCTCGTTGAGGTCGATGTCGTCGCCGGTCACCTGCACCTCGTGCACCGGCCCGTCGTCCACGATGACCGGCGGCACCTGCTCGGCGTTCTTCTTCAGCACGTACTTGACGAGGTCCTCGTGCTGGGGCGGCTCGTCGTACCCGAGCAGCAGCGACAGCCTGCGCTGGCTCGCCACGATGCTGGTGACCAGCTGGCTGCACCGGGCGTCCGGCGTGTTGTAGCCGGTGATGTTCTTGAACAGGAGGGCGGGCCCCTGCCGCCGCAACGCCTCGCGGGTCAGGGTGCCGAGCTCACGGTCCCAGTGCACCTCCCCCGTCACATCGGCCAACTCGCCGTACGCGCGCAACCGGTCGAGTGCGGTACGCAGGTCCTCGGTGCTGTGGTCGGACATGTCCCTCCAGGGTGCGTCAGGTGGTCTGGTTCGTCTGTCCGTGGTGCCAGGCAAGCACCTTTGCTTCCATGGCGACGAACGCGAGGTTGAGCAGGTAGCCGAGGATGCCGAGCAACGCGATGCCGGCGAACATGTCCGGCACCTTGAACGTGCGCTGGGCGTCCAGGATGTAGTGGCCGATCCCGTTCGTGCTGCCGATCATCTCCGAGATCACCATCATGATCAGCGACAGCGACAGCCCGATCCGCAGGCCGGCGAAGATGTTCGGCAGAGCGGAAGGGAACACCACCCGTACGATCGACTCCGCCCGGCCGAGCCCGAAGATCGCCGCGGTGTCGAGGCGTTCCCTGCTGACGCTGCGCGCACCGTCGTTGCTGTTGAGCAGCACCGGCCAGAACGTGCCGAACGCGATCACGAAGATCTTCATCGCGTCGCCGATGCCGAGCAGCAGCATGCCCACCGGGATGATGATCGGCGGCGGGATCGCCCGGAAGAACTCGAAGAACGGGTCGAGCGTCTGGAACAGGCTGCGGAACGACCCGGTGAGCACACCGATGACCACCCCGAGCACGGCCGCCATCAGGTAGCCGAGCAGCATCCGCCGCAGGCTCGGTATGGCGTCACCGGTGAGGAACTCCGGCGAGATGAGGTTCTCGTAAAGACTCAGCAGGGCCGCGCTGAACGGCGGGAAGTAGAAGGAACCGAGCGCCCGGCCCAGCACCTCCCAGGTCACCAGCCCGGCGAACAACACGGCGAACCCGAGGAGGTTCTCCTTTATGCGGAGGGTCTTGGCCATCACGCACCCCTCTCGCCGTACGCGGGAGCCCAGTAGACGCCCTTCTGTTCGACGACGCGGAACAGTGTGTTCAACAGGTAGCCGATGATGCCCGCGAGCAGGATCCCCGCGTACATCTCGGGAACGCGGTTGACCTCCTCCATCCGGCCGACGTAGTAGCCGATCCCGCTGTCACCGGCGACCAGCTCCGCGGTCACCGTGAGGTGGATGGCCATCGCCGCGCTCACCCGGAACCCGGTGGCGATGTTCGCGATCGAGGAAGGCAACGTCACCCGGCGCAGGATCTGCGCGCTCGACAGCCCGAAGTTCCTCGCCGTGTCCACGGCGACCGGGTCGATCGAGCGCACCCCGTAGAAGGTGTTGAACAGGATCGGCCAGAACGCGGCGTACGCGATCACCGTCACGCGCATGCCGTACGTGCCGAGCCCGAACAGCAGGATGGCCAGCGGGATGATCGCCACCGAGGGGATCGGCCGCAGGAACTCCACGGTCACCTTCAGGGCGTTGTAGAACGTCCTGAAGGTGCCCATCAGTACGCCCACGACCACGCCGAGACCCGCCGCGAGGGCGAGGCCTTCGGCGTAGGCGAAGAGCGTCGCGACGATCTGGGTGACCAGGCCGCCTGTCGACAGCTGCTCCCCCAGCGTCGTGATGATCACCGTGGGCGGCGGGAAGTACTCGGAGAACACTCCCGCCCGCACCACGAGCTCGAGCAAGACCGTGAAGACGACGACGAACGTCCATCCGCGTACGTTGATCGTCGGTCTCGGCGATCGAAGCATGAACGAGTCCCTACTCCGACGTGACTTTGCTCGAGATGATCTTCTCGGCGTCGAACGACTTCTCGATGATCTTGTACTTCGTCGCCGTCTCGATTTGCGGCTGCACCAGCTCAGGGTCGACGGACTCGCCGTAGACGGCGCGCTGCATCGAGTTGGCGGTCTTCGCTTCGATGTCCAGGTTGTCCACCAGGATCTCCGCTGACCGCTTCTGGTTCTTCTCCTGGTTGGCCCACTTGGCCGTCTTGGCCATCACCTCGGCGAACTTCTTCGCCTCGTCCGGGTTCTTCTTGATCCACTCGTCCGTGGCCACCCAGCCCGAGGTCATGAAGTTCTTGGCGATGCCGCCGTACGCCTTGCCGAGGATCTTGCAGCACGTGGTCGTCGCCGCCGACAGTCCCGGCTCGAGGTTCAGCGCCGCGTCCACCTTGCCCTGGTCCACCGCAGAGGACATCTGCGGGAACGGGAACTCGACGAACTTGATCTTGCTCGAGTCGCCGCCGTTCTTGTCCGCCCAGGCTCGCACCGCGACATCGGTGATGTTCTTCAGGCCGTTGACGGCGACCGTCTTGCCGTTGAGATCGGCGGCGCTCTTGACCTTCGAGTCCTTCCCGACGATCAGCGCGGCGGAGATCGGCCCGGCGTCGTCGTACATGCTGCCGGCACCGATGAACTTGAACGGCAGGCCCTCGGAGTACGAGGTCGCGACCGAGGTGACGTTCGCGCTGCCGATGTCCAAGCTCTTCGACGCCACGCCGGACACGATCGTCGCGCCGTCCGCGATCTGCTTGACCTTCACATTCAGGCCGGCTTCCTTGAAGTAGCCGAGCTCCTGCGCGTAGATGATCTGCGCGTCCGAGTCCGTCGGCTTCACACCGATCGTCAGCGTGCCCGCCTTGTCCTTGCTCTCCGACTCCCCTTCACCTGGTGGGGCACATGCCGCCGCCTGGATCCCCAGGATCAATGCGGCGGACAAGGCGATCATCCCTCTCGCTATCCCCCGCTTGTTCAACTCTGGCATCTCAGGTCCTCTCGGTCTGACGCTTGCCGATCATGTCGTGTAGGTCGTTACGTAGCTCCCAGAACGACGGGTCACTGCGTGTCTTCGTCTGCTCACGCGGCCGGTCGAGCTCGACGGTCATCTCCCGCACCACCGTCGACGGTGGCGGGCTCAGCACGATGATCCGGTCGGAGAGATAGACGGCCTCGTCGATGTCGTGCGTGACCAGCAGGACGGTGATCCCGAACTTGTGCCGCAGCTGGAGGGTCAGGTCCTCCAGGCTCATCCTGGTCAGGGCGTCGACGGACGCGAACGGCTCGTCGAGCAGCAGGATCTCCGGGCTGAACGCGATCGCCCGGGCGATCGCTACCCGCTGCTGCATACCGCCGGACAGCTGCCACGGGTACTTGTCGATGCTCTCCTCGAGCCCGACCGCCGCCACCGCCTCCTCGACGGCCTGCTGTTTCTCTGCCCTGGCCATCTTCTTGTTCTTCAGCGGGAACATCACGTTGCCGCGCACGCTCAGCCAGGGGAAGAGCGACCGCTGGTAGTCCTGGAACACCAGGATCATCTCCGGCGGCGGCGACGTCACCTGCTTGCCGTGCAGCTCCACGCGACCATCGGTCGGTGGCAGCAGGCCACAGATCATCTTCAGCAGCGTCGTCTTGCCGGCTCCGGACGGGCCGACGATCGAGACGAACTCACCCTTGTGCACGTCGCAGGTGATGTCCTCGACGGCCAAGGTGCCGTTCCCGTACTGCTTGCGTATCTGCTGTATCGACAGCAACTCGGCGGTTTTCCCGCTCATACTGCGTGCCATCCGTCGGCGTCGAGCCCCGGTTCGGGCGGCACCCGGCAGGCGCAGCCCGGCGGCTGGTGGAGGTTCATCACACCTCACTCCCAGAGTCAGATCGTCCAACTCGTCTTCCGTTGGTTCCCCGCTTGCACCTAGTCATACACCTGATGTATGCATGTTGGCTATGATCGGTGTGCGAAGAGGTGAGGATCGTTCTCGAAATGAGAACGCTCAGGACACGACCTACCACTGGCTGAAAACACACATCGCCACGCTGCCGCGCGATACCGGCACGTTCTTGACGGAGCTCGAAGTGGCAGCGCAAGCGGGCACATCGCGCACACCCGTCCGTGAAGCGCTGCTACGGCTGGAGGCCGAGGGGCTCATCCAGATCGTGCCGAAGAAGGGCGCGTTCGTACCGCCGATCTCGGAGCGTGACGTCGAGGACGTCATGGAGGCACGCATCGTGGTCGAGGACTGGAGCGTCCGCCGCATCACGACGGCCTACACGTCGCCCACCCCGGAACTGAACGCCCTGGTGACCGAGCTCAACGAGCTCCTCACCCAGCAGGAGGAGGTGATCGACGACCCGGTCGCCTTCATCGACCTGGACCGGCACTTCCACCAGACGATCGTGCACGCCGCCGGCAACCCCGTCCTCGAGGACCTCTACCTGTCGCTGCGGGACCGGCAGGTACGGATGGGCATCCGCGCCGTGTCGTCCGTCGCGGACCGCACCCGCGCCGTGCTCACCGAGCACCGGGCGATCGTGCGGGCCATCAAGAGTCGCAACACCGATCGAGCGACGAACGCGGTACGTACCCATCTCGACAACACCATGGCCATCCTGCGCCATGCTGGTACCGGACGACCTGGCGGTGGACACTGATGAGCGATGCGGGAACGCAACTGACCTTGACCGTCGTGGACGGCTCCGAGGTCCTGACCTTCGTGCCGCAGCGGTTGGTCGTCGCCGGCTACACCGCGCGGGACGAGACGGCGGCGCACGCACACATCGCGGAGCTCGCGGAGATCGGGGTGCCTCCGCCACCGTCGATCCCGACGTTCTACCACCTCGACCCCGGCCTGCTCACCACGGCAGCGGCCGTCGAGGCCGGCGGCGCGAACACGTCGGGCGAGGTCGAGCCGGTGCTCGTCCGGCACGGCGGCCGGTGGTTCATCGGCGTGGGCTCCGACCACACCGACCGCGACCTGGAGCGCCAGGACATCGGCGACTCGAAGGCCGCGTGCCCGAAACCGCTCGGCAAGCTCGTCGCGCGGCTGCCTGCTGACCTCGAGGACGGCGCGTTCGACGCGGCGTGGGACCAGGCGGCCGCACGCAGCCGCGTCGACGGGGCGGACTACCAGACCGGCCAGCTGGCGACGTTGCGCACACCGAGCGACCTGCTCACCCGGCTGGCGAAGGAACTCGGGTCGGACACCGTGTGGCCGGACGACCTCGTCGTGTACGCGGGGACCTTGCCGCTGCTCGACGGCGAGTTCAAACCTGGCGCCGGCTGGGAGCTCACGCTCACCCTGCAGCTGGCCGAGGGCCCGACAACGCTCAGCCACACCTATGACGTGACCAGAAGAAGGAGACGCTGATGCTCACCAGAGCGGAGTCGACCCCCTCGCTGCGCTCGACGACCTCGCCGCGCTCGACCGACAGGACCAGAAGGAGGCGCTGATGCGCACCGGAGCTGAGTACCTCGCCGCGCTCGACGACGACAGGGAGATCTACGTCGACGGCGAGCGGGTGGGCCGGGTGGCCGATCACCCTGCCTTTGCCCCCATCGCGGGCACCATGGCGGAGCTCTACGACATCGCCGCCGACCCGGCGAACGGGATGCTGTACGAGTCGCCGGAGACCGGTGGACAGGCCAACCTGGTCTACTCCATCCCGCGCACCCACGACGACCTCGTCGCGCGGCGCAAGGCGATCGAGACCTGGTCGCAGCACACGCACGGGTGGGTCGGCCGCAGCCCGGACCACGTCGCGGCGTTCCTCGCCGGGTTCGCGGCACACCCGGAGGCGTTCCGTGGTGACGAGCACGACCTCAGCGCCAACGTCACCGCGTACTACAAGCGGGCGGTCGAGGAGAGCCTCTACGTCTCGTACGCCATCATCCCGCCGCAGGTCTCCCGCGCAACCACGGCACACGCCTGGGAGGGCGACCTGATCCAGGTGGGCGTCAAGGAGGAGCGCGACGACGGCATCGTCGTGAGCGGCTCGCAGATGCTCGCCACCGGCGGCGCGATCGCCGACGAGATCTTCGTGTCCTGCATCAAGCCGCTCACGCCTGAGGACCGCGACTTCGCGCTCGGTTTCGCGCTGCCGGTCGCGTCGCCGGGGCTCAAGCTGTACTGCCGGCGGCCGTACGCACCTGCGTCGACGAGCGCGTTCGACTACCCGCTCAGCACCCGGTACGACGAGACCGACGCCCTGGTCGTCTTCGACGACGTGTTCGTGCCGTGGGAGCAGGTCTTCGTCTGCCGCGACGTGGACGGCGTGCGCCGGCAGTTCTTCGACACCGGCGCGCACGTGCTCGGCAACTGGCAGGCGCAGATCAGGTTCGCGGTCAAGCTGCAGTTCCTCGCCGGGCTGGCCCGCAAGGCGGCGCAGACCACGGGCGTCGACCGTATCCCCGGCGTGCAGGAGAAGCTGGGTGAGCTGGCCAGCGTCGCGTCGCTGGTCGAGTCCGCGGTGCTCGCCGCCGAGTACCAGGCCACCCCGGACGACGCCGGGATGTGGCGACCGCGGCCGCGTTCGCTCTACGGCGCCATGGGGCTGCAGGCCGAGCTGTACCCGCGGGTGCTCGCCATCGTGCGGGAGCTCGTCGGCGGCGGCGTGCTCCAGGTGCCGTCGAGCGTCGCGGAGATGCGCAACCCCGCGACCCGCGCCGACATGGACCGCTACGTGCAGTCCCCCGGCGTGCCCGCGGAGGAGCGGGTCAAGCTGTTCAAGCTGGTCTGGGACGCCGTCGGCAGCGAGTTCGGCAGCAGACACCACCAGTACGAGATGTTCTATGCGGGCGCCCCGTTCGTCGCGAAGGGATACGCCTACCGGAACTACGGGTTCGAGGAGCCACTGGCCGCGGTGGAGAAGTTCCTCGCCTCGTACGGCAGCGAAGACTAGGAGCGATTGCATGGCGAAGCCGGAGTACGAGTTCTTCGACGTCGGCACGGTCGGGTTCACCCGCTGCGCCGGGGAGGCGGAGGGGCTCACCGAGCGCATCCTCGCGAGCGACCCGCAGACCGGGGTCGCGACCCGGATGCTGAAGCTCGAACCGGGGTGCGACACCAGCAAGAACGGCGTGCAGGAGCACGACTTCTGGGAAGAGGTGTACATCCTCGAGGGGTCGATGAGCGATCTCCGACTGGGTCAGACCTTCCCCGCGGGCAGCTACGCGTGCCGGCCGCCCGGCATGCCGCACGGGCCGTGGACGAGCGAGGACGGCTGCCTGACGTTCGAGGTCCGTTACCCAGCGTGAGGGTGTGCTCGTGACCATCGAACACAGTAAGGGCACCGACCCCGGGCTGCTGCGGCGGACGATGAGCAAGTTCGCCACCGGGGTCGCCGTCGTCACCAGCATCGCCGACGGCAACGCCGACGGCATGACGGTCAACTCGCTCACCTCGGTGTCGCTCGACCCGCCGCTGCTGTTGGTCTCCCTCACCGAGGACGCCCGCACGACGAGCACCATGCGCACCGCCGGCAGGTTCGCGGTGTCGGTCGTGTCGTCGCGTCAGGAGGAGATCGCCAGGCGGTTCGCCAAGAGCGGCGTCGACCACTTCGCCGGCCTACCGCTGGAGTACGGCTACCACGACGTGCCGGTGATCCCCGCCGCACTCGCCCACCTCGAGTGCGTCACCGAGCAGGAGGTGGCGGCCGGCGACCACGTGCTGTTCCTCGGCCGCATCGTCAGCACCTGTGCGCGCGACGGCAAGCCGCTGACCTTCTACGCCGGCAGCTTCGGCGAGCTCTCCGTCGGCGACCACGGCCCCATCGACTGGTTCTTCTAGGGCGTACGGGCACGGCCGGTCACCCGCCGAACGGTGCGGGCGAAGGCGAGCGTCACGGGGCGCAACCGCGAGCCGCCGATCAGTAGCACGAGTCCGGCGCAGGCCGCCACCGCGGTGGCGGCGAGTAGCACGAAGAACAGCTCGACCATCCGAGTCATGGCCTCCCAGGTAAGGGCGTGGTCGCCCGTGGTCCAGCCGGTGGCGGTCCCCTTCGCCACCGGACGTCACGTAGACGCCTGGACCGGCGCCACGGTTGACCGGTTTTGGGAGGAATTTTTTGGCCACCCCGGAGGCTCGCCCAGGGCAGCCACTGCGGTCAACCGCCTAGCTGACCGGCCAGCGGCCGCGGACGAGGGAGTCGCCGTCCAGCCGGTCGTAGAGGGCGGCTGCGCCCGCGGTGACGTCGGCGAGCAGCCGCTCCTCGTCGACCCTCGCGAGCCGGCCGCCTTCGACGACCCGCTCGCCGGCGACGAACACGTCGCGCGCGGTGCGGCCGGTCGCGGAGTACACCAGGTTCGACACCGGGTTGTAGAGCGGCTGCCAGCTCGGGTCGTCGACGTCGAACAGCACCAGGTCGGCCTGCTTGCCCACTGCGACGGCCCCGAGATCGTCGGCCGCGTCGACGGCCAGCGCCCCGTTCACCGTGGCCATCTCCACCGCCTGCTCGGGCGGCAGCACGCGCGGGTTCAGCCGCACCTCCTTGTGGCCGCAGGCAACGAGGAACATCTCCCGCACCAGGTCGACCGGGCCGGAGCAGGCGTGGTCACTGCCGAGCCCCACGTTCACGTCGAGCGCGAGCAGCTCGGGGATCACGCCCATCCGGATGTTGCCGTACCCGTTGTGCAGGGACGAGCTCGGCGCCGCCACGATGCTCGCGTAGTGCTCCGCCAGGAGCGCGACCTCGTGCGGTTCGAGCCAGCCGCCGTGGACGAGCAGGGTACGCGGCCCGAGCAGCTCCAGCTCGGCCATCCGCTCGATCTCCGGCCGGCCGAACTTCGCCACCGACGCGTCGTGCGTCGAGTAGTTGAAGCAGGCGTGCGTCTGCAGCAGCACGTTCTTGTCGTCCGCCACCGCACCGAGCGCGCGGATCAGCTCGTCGCTGGAGTTGTTGAACCCCCGGAACGACACCGAGGCGCGCACCCGGCCGCCTTCGGTGTCGTGGTACTTGTCCACCAGATCGGCGGCCTCCCGCGCGGCGGAGTCCGGTGTCGACACCATCGAGTCGGGCACACTGCCGAACGCGGAGTCGCCGAGGTCGAACGCACTGCGCGCGACGACCACCCGGATCCCCGTGGGCACCACGCCGGCGAGGCTGCGCTCCGGGTGGTTGTTGCCCGGGTCGACGAAGCACGTGGTGCCGTGCAGCAGCATCTCCCTGGCGGCCAGCCGGGCACTGAGCTCGACGTCGTCCGGCGTGAGCGCCGCCTCGTACGGGTACATCCGCTGGATGAGGAACTCCCGCGCATTCGCCTCGTCCGCGAGCCCGCGCGACAGCTGGAAGGACGAGTGCAGGTGCGCGTCGATGAGGCCCGGCGTGCCGACCCGCCGCCGGCCGTCGACGACCGTGCTGCCGGTGTAGGCCGCGGCGATCTCGTCGGTCTTGCCGACGGCGGCGAACCGACCATCGGCGATCGCCACGGCAGCGTCCCTGATCACCCGCCGCTCCTCGTCGACGGTGACCAACCAGTCGATGTGCTCGACGACGACGTCGACCACCTGCGGTTCGGCAGTCACGTCAGTCTCCGATCGGGCCGACGGGTGTCATGTCGTCGTGCACCTTCAGCTCGACGAGGATGTTCTCCTCCTCGGACTTGTCGCACAGCGCCGACCGGTGCGCGACACCGCGCGGGATGCACAGCACCTGGCCGGCCGTCAGCTCGTGCACGCCGAGCTCGGTCTCCCACCGCAGCGCGCCCTTGACGCAGATGATGACCTCGGAGTGGTCGACGTTGCGGTGCCAGAACCCCATGTCGTGCACGCTGCGCTTGGAGACGTCGACCTTCGCCGCGGCGGACGTGAGCACCCGCAGCGGCGCACCGTCGGGCTTGTCGTAGTTGGCCGGCTGGAGCTTGTCGTCCGCGGTGTCGAAGTACACCAACCGTTCCGCGCCGCCGAGCACCTCGGCCGCCGTCATCCGCACGCCTGGACGGTCCAGCTCGACGCGCGTGTCACCGGCCGTGATGACCTCGCGGGTGGGGATCGGATCATTCGCCATGGGGCGTCCTTTCTCGACGGTCTCGACGGGGTCAGCGGACGAACAGGGCACGGGCGTTGTCCGCGCAGATTCGGGCGCGCACGTCGTCCGGTGGTACCAGCTCGCGCACCACCCGCAACGGTTCAGGGTCCATGATGGGGAACGGGTAGTCGGAGCCGAGCAGCACGCGGTCGGCGCCGGCGAAGTCGACCAGGTACGACAGCGCCTGCTCGCGGTAGACGACGCTGTCGAAGTACAGGCATGCCAAACCATCGGCGGGATCGGCCGGCCCGTCGCCGAGCGCGTGGTTGCGCTGCATCCGGCCCCAGAGGTACGGCACCGCCCCTCCCCCGTGCATCAGCACGAGACGTACTCCGGGGTGCTTCGCGAGCCGGCCGGAGTAAAGCAGCCGCGCGACGGCGACGTCGGTGTCGTACGCACGGCCAAGGGTGTTCGGCAGCCCGTACGCCGTTGCACGAACGTCGCTGGTGCGGAAGCCTGGGTGCATGACCACAGGCACCCGGCGGTCCGCGAGTGCCGCCCACACCTCGTCCAGCCGGTCGTGGTCGAGCTCGTCGGCACCCGCCGAACACCCGATGGTGACCCCGGGATAGCCGAGGTCCAGGGCGCGGTCGAGCTCCTGCAACGCAAGCGTGGTGTCCTGCAGCGGCAGGATGGCCAGCGGTGCCATCCTGCCGGACGCATGCGTCTCCTCGACCAGCAGCTCGTTGACCATCCTGGTCCAGTACGCGGCCTCGCGCGGCGGCAGGTCGTACGCGAACAGGTCGGCCCAGACACCCACCACCTGCGCCGCGATGCCGTGGGCGTCCATCCACGCGTGCGAGCGCTCCCGGTCGAGCACGGCGGGCGGGATCGGCCGCACCGCCTGGGTGCTGGGGAACGAGATCGCGACGCCGCCGCCCTCGGGGCGGCTCACGGTCACGTTCGGCAGGTTGCCCGCGGCACGCTCGGTCGCCTCGACCAGCTTCGCCGGTACGAGGTGCGCGTGCGCGTCGATGCAGCCGTCAGATGGCAGTGCCATGGCGGATCCCGCGCAAGATCTTCTCCGGTGTGATCGGCAGCGAGTTCACCTGCACGCCGTGCGGCAGCAGGGCATCCTCGACCGCGTTGCCGATCGCTGCGAGCGACGTGATCGCGCCACCCTCGCCGGTGGCCTTCGTGCCGAGGATGGTGTACGGGCACGGCGACTCCAGGTGGCCGAGCTCGATCCGCGGCACCGTCTGGGCGACCGGCTTCAGGTACGTCTGGAACGTGGTCGCAAGCGGGTTGCCAGCCTCGTCGTACTGGAACTCCTCGAGCAGCGCGGCGCCGATGCCGTGCACGGTGGAGCCGATCGCCATGCCCTCCACCACAGTGGGGTTGAGCTGCCGGCCACAGTCGTGCACGATCGCGTACTTCAGGAAGTCGAGCATGCCCGTGCCCGGGTCGACCTCCACCACCACCACATGTACCGAGTTCGAGTGCGTCAGCTGCACATTGAAGTCCTCGCGCTCCGGCGGCTTCGCCATCGGGTTGCGGTAGTACGCGAGCACCCGCAGGCCGGGGTCCATGTCCGGCGGCAGCAGCACCACCTTGTTGTACGCGATCTTGGCCAGGTCGGCGAGCGACATCTGCGCCTTGCCGTCCGCGGCGCTCACCGCGCCGCCGCCGAGCACCAGCTGGCCCTGCTCGGCCTCCATCAGGTACGCGGCGAGCTCGAGCAGCTTCACCCGCACCCGCTTGGTCGCGGTGATGACCGCGCCGACCTCCACGTCGTTGAACCGGTTCGCGTACGCGCCGGACGCGCCGGTGTACGGCGAGCACGACGAGTCGAACGTGGTGTCGAAGTGCACGTCGTCCAGGCCGACGCCGAGCATGTCCGCGACCACCTGGCAGATGGTGGTCTCGTGGCCCTGGCCGGTGTCGACCGAGCCGGTGCGAACGGTGACCCTGCCGTCCACCTCGATGCCGACGACTGCGCCCTCCGCGCTGCCGTTGTACTCGGTGGTGCCCTTGAGCAGCGAGTAGTAGCCGATGTTCGACGTGCCTGGCTCGATCCCCGCGCTGAGCCCGATGCCGAGCAACCTGCCCTCGGCGCGCGCGTCCACCTGCCGCGCACGGAACTCCTCGTACCGGCCGAGCTTCAGCGCCTTGCGCAGCGTCGCCGGGTAGTCGCCGCTCTCGTAGATCTCCCCCGCCGGCGTGGTGTACGGCATCGCCTCCGCGGGCACCAGGTTGCGCAGCCGGAACTCCGCCGGGTCGATGCCCAGCTGCCGGGCCGCGCGGTCCACGGAGCGCTCGAGCGCGAACGTCATGGCGGGCTTGCCCACCCCGCGGTTCTGCACCACGGGCCCGCGGTTGGTCACCACGCTCATCAGGTCGATGCTCGCCGCGCCGATGGTGTACGGCCCGACGGCCGTAGCGAACTTGATCAGCCCGTAGATGCCGGCCGTGTGGATGAACGCGCCGTCGTTCTCCCTGCTGTGCAGGCGCATGGCGAGGATCTTGCCATCGGCGTCGACCGGCAGCTCCATGTCCATCTCGACGTCGGGCGTGTGGGTGCCGCCGAGCAGGTGCTCGGTGCGGGTCTGGATCCACTTCAGCGGTCGGTCGACCCGCTTGGCCAACAGGCAGCCGATGAGCGCGTACGGCCAGATCGCAAGCTTGATGCCGAACGAGCCGCCGCTCTCCGGCACGTGCAGCCGTACGTCCGACGTGTGCACGCCGAGCGCCTTCGTGATGTTGCCGATCGACCGGGCCGGCTGCTGGTCGTTCGCCACGATGTCGAACTGCTCGTCGCGCGGGTCGTACGACACCGAGAGCGCGTACGGCTCCAACGGCGTCGAGCTGAACCTGCCCACCCGGTAGGTCTCCCGCACGACGAACGCCGCGTCGTCGAACGCCTGCTCCATGGGGCCGTGCAGGAGCTCGTCGTGCACGAGGATGTTGCTGTCGATGTCCTCGTATAGCAGCGGCGCACCGTCGGCGAGGGCGTCGCCGATCTCGGCGACCGAGGGCAGCACCTCGTACTCGACGTCGATCAGGTCGAGCGCGTCGCGTGCCGCGTACACGTCGGTCGCGGCGACGGCGGCGACCGGCTCGCCCACCCAGCGCACCTTGTCTACGGCCATCACATACTGCGTCACCGGCGCGGTGATCGACCGCGACGCCACCGGTGTGGTCTCGTTGCGGACGTCCGCACCAGTCACCACCGCGAGGACGTTCGGGTCGGCGAGCGCCCGCGACGTGTCGACGGAGACGATGCGCGCGTGCGGGTGCGGGCTGCGCAGTACGGCCATCGCGCCGCCGGCGAACGGCAGGTCGTCCAGGAACCGCGCTTTGCCGGTGAGGTGCCGCCCGTCCTCCTTGCGCGGCGCCGGTTTGCCCACCCAGTTGTCGGTGGCGAGCGTGCTCTCGGGTGCGTAGATGGTCATCGCTGCGCCGCCTCTCCCTGCTGTGCCACCGCGGAGATCGCGTCCACGATCTGCTGGTACCCGGTGCACATGCAGAGGTTGCCGCGCAGGGCGTTGCGGATGCTCTCCTCGTCGGCGTCCGGTTGCTCGCACAGCAGGGCGGTCGCGTTGGTCAGCATGCCGGGCGTGCAGTACCCGCACTGGATGGCGCCGTGCGCGGTGAACGCCTGCCGCAGCGCCGGTACGCACGGCGCGTCCAGCCCCTCCACGGTGGTCACCTGCTGCCCGCTCCCCTGGGCCGCGAGCAGCATGCACGACTTCACCGGTTGCCCGTCGAGCAGCACGGTGCACGCGCCACAGTTACCGGTGTCGCAGCCGACGTGCACCCCCGTGCACCCGGCCACCTCGCGGAGGTAGTGCACGAGCAGCATGCGGGCCGGCACGGTGGCGGCGACCCGTTCGCCGTTCACGTCGAGCTCGACCTGTTCGTCGTAATCGGTCATGAGGCGGCCTCCTGGGTCAGCTGGCGCAGCGCCCGCTCGAGCGCCGTCAGGGCGACGGCGCGGCGATACTCGGCCTGGCCGGCGGTGCTGGGAAGTGGCGCGATCTCGTCGGCGAGGGCGGTGCCCGCCTCGGCGCCACCCAGTGGCTGACCGCGCAGTGCGCGGGCCGTCGCCGCCGCCGCGAGCGGTCGGTCGCCGAGGCCCACCAGGCCGACGCCGATGTCGGTGATCCGGTCCGCGTCGACGGTGGCGACCAGGGCCACCCCGGCGAGCGTCGGGTCGGCCGGGCGCCTGGCCACCGCGTAGTACGCGGTGTGCGCGGTGTCGTGCCGCGGCATGGTCACGTCGACGAGCAGCTCGCCGGGCGCCAGCACCGTACGGAACGGCCCGGCGTACAGCTGCTCGGCGGGCAGCTCCCGCTCGCCGTCCGCGGAGACCAGCCGTACGGTGCCACCGGCGGCGATCACCGCGCCCGCCAGGTCGCCCGACGGGTCGGCGTACGACAGCGAGCCACCCAGCGTGCCGCGGTTGCGCACCTGCACGTCCGCGACGTGCGCGACCGTCTGCGCGAGCACCGGCACGCTCTCGCGCACGACGGGGTTCTTCGCCAACCGGGCGAAGGTGACCATCGCGCCGATGGTCACCGTCCCCGGGCGACTGCGTATCTCCCGCAGCTCGTCGAGCGCACCGAGGTCGACCACCAGGTCCGGGGTCACCGCGCGGCTCTTCAGCTGGGTGAGCAGGCTCTGCCCGCCGGCCAGCACGCACGCGGCTGCCTCCGCGTTCAGCAGCTCGAGCGCCTGTGCCAGCGTGCTCGGCCGCACGTACCTGAAGGGTGCTGGTATCACCGCTGCTCCTTCGACCCCGGTGCTTCGGTCACATGGATTCGGTAGCCGCCTCGATGACGCCGTTGATGTGGCGCCGCATCTCCGCCTCGGCGGCATCCTGGTCGCGGCCGGCGATCGCCTCGACGATCGCCCGGTGCTCCTCGAGCGACTGCCGCAGCCGGCCGCTGACCCGCGCCGTGGTCATCCGGGTCTGCGCGCTCTGGGCGCTGAGCATGTCGGTGAGCCTGGCCACGGTCGGCCGGGCCGAGATGTCGGTGACCAGGTTGTGCAGCGCGGCCTGCGCGGTGTTGCACGCCGCGATGTCCGGCTCGGCGAGGGCGCTCTCGAACCGCTCGATGCTCTGCCACAGGGCAGCGATGTCGTCGTCGGTGGCCAGTGCGGCGGCGTGCCTGGCGCCCAGCCCCTCGACGACCGAGCGGATCTCCAGCACCTCGGTCGCCTCGTCCAGCGACAGCAGCCGCACCGTCGCGCCGCGGTTCGCCTGGCGCTGCACCAGCCCCTCGTGCTCGAGCCGGGCGAACGCCTCGCGCAGCGCCAGCCGGGTGACGTCCAGCTCCGCCATCACGTCCGGCTCGATCAACCGCTGCTGCGGCACGTACCTGCCGCTGCGCAGCGCCTCGCGCAGTCGCTGGCACGCGATCTCCCCGGCGGTGGGTTCGAGCATGGCCGCAGCTTGACAGCACTTCGACGAAATCGTCAACGATTTCATCGACATCTCAACGTTCGGTCAGCGCGCTACCCTCTGCCCGTGCATGTCGACCTCGCCGCAGACGGCGGCCAGAGCGGGTTGCGGATGGCCACCGTCACCAGCACGGACGCCGGCCCGGTGCTCGGCGCCACGGTGGACGTCCCCGGGTTCGCCTGGACGAGCGGCGCCGACCCGGGGGCCGCCCAGCGCGAGGCGGTCAGCCGGGCCTGGCACGCGTTGGGCAGACCTGGACCGGTGCGGACGCTCGCCTGCGGGCTGTCCGGCCTGAACCTGACCGGTCCGCACGTCACCCCGCTGCTGCAGGGCCTGGCGGAGGAGACCGGCGCCACGCGGGTCGTCGCCGCCGGCGACGACGTCACCACGCACGCGGGTGCGCTCGGCGGCCGGCCGGGCGTGGTGCTCAACGCCGGCACAGGTGTCGTCTGCACCTCGGTCGACGCCGACGGCGGGCTGCTGCGCGTCGACGCCTGGGGCTACCTGCTCGGCGATGCCGGCGGCGGCTCGTGGCTGGGCCGGGAGGGACTGCGCGCAGCGCTCGCCGGGCTCGACGGCCGGCACCAGGCGACCGAGCTGACCGACCGCGCCGTGACCGAGTGCGGCGAGCTGCGTGCGTTCGTCCACCGGGTGCTCGCGTCGCCGACCATGGTCAGCGACATCGCCGCGTTCGCCCGGCAGGTGGTCGAGGCCGCCGAGTCCGGTGACGAGGTGGCCCGCGGCATCTGCGAGCGGGCCGTCGCGGAGCTCGCCGCCACGGTCACCGCGACCGTACGGCGCGCCCACCCGGCTGCCGCCGCAGCGACCGTGCCGTTCACCTGGACCGGCAGCATCCTCACCACGACCGACACCGTCCGCCTGCCGTTGCTGGCCAGGCTCGCCACCGACTGCCCGGCACTGGCCGTCTACCAGCCCGCCGGTGGCGGCCTGCACGGTGCCGCGTTCCTCGCGACGACCGAGGGAACCCCGCACCACGCGGGCGGCCGCGAGCTCCGCACGCCGGTGTGACGCGCGCCGCATTCCCGTAGCTCACGCCCGCCGAACGTGGTTGGGTGCTCGGGACGGGCCGTGACCGAGAGGAGCGCGCGTGCGGAGCAGGAAGCCAGGGATGGTCGTCGCCGCGCAGCCGGAGGCCACGGAGACGGCGGTGGAGATCCTGCGGGCGGGCGGGAACGCCGTCGACGCGGCCGTCGCATGCGCGTTCGCCCAGGGTGTGATCGACCCGCTGATGTGCGGCATCGCCGGCTTCGGCAGCTGCGGCATGCTGCTCCCCGGCGCCGGCGTGCACGAGTACGTCGACTTCCACGCGCCCGCGCCGCTGGCGAGCCGGCCCGACATGTGGGAGCACCTGATCGAGGGTGAGACCCGCGACGGCTTCGGCTTCCTCCTGCGCGACTCGGTCAACGAGCTCGGCTACCAGTCGATCTGCACGCCGGCGGCGTTGCGTGCGTACTGGGACATCCACCACGCGTACGGCCGGCTGCCGTGGCAACAGGTGGTCGAGCCGGCGATCTCCTTCGCCGAGGAGGGCTGGACCGTACGACCGCAGGTGGCGTCGTTCTGGGCCAGGCACGACCCGATGGGACGGCTCGCGAACGACCACAAGCTCAGGTACTCCGCGGCCGGCCGCGCGTTGTACTGCCGCCAGGACGGTACGCCGAAACAGCTCGGCGACGAGGTCGTCAACCGCGACCTCGGCGCGACGTTGCGGGCGATCGCCGAGCACGGGGTGTCGGTGTTCTACGAGGGCGAGATCGCGCACGCGATGACCGACGACATCGGCCGGCACGGCGGCCTGCTCACCGCGGCGGACCTGCAGCGCTGGCGCCCCACCCGCAGGGCGCCGCTGTGGGGTGCGTACCGCGGCTACCGGGTGGCGACGAACCAGCCGCCGGGCGGCGGCGTCATGCTGCTCCAGATGCTGCACGTGCTCGAGCGCTTCGACCTGAAGGCGCTCGAGCACAACTCGCCGGAGTACATCCAGACCGTCGCCGAGGCGATGAAGCTGGCCACCATCGACAAGGACCGCTACGTCGGCGACCCGGCGTTCGTCGACGTGCCGCTCGACCGGCTGACCGCCGCGGCGTACGCAGCCGAGCTCGCCGAGCGGATCCGCGCCGGCGAACGCGCGGAGGTGCCAAGGCTCGACACCGACCCGGCGCCGAGCCCGGACACCACGCACCTGTCCATCGTGGACGCGGACGGCAACTGCGTGACCATGACGCACTCGCTCGGCAGCCCGTCCGGTGTGATCACCGACGGCCTCGGCTTCATGTACAACGGCTGCATGGCGGTGTTCGACCCGCGGCCTGGACGCACCGGCAGCGTGGCCCCCGGCAAGGCCAGGTTCAGTGCCATGGCACCGTCGATGGTCCTCGACGGCGACCGACCGCACCTGGTCGTCGGCGCGCCAGGCGGCACGCAGATCGTCATGGGGATCCTGCAGACGCTGCTCAACGCGATCGACTTCGACATGACCATGGTGGAGGCGGTCAGCGCGCCGAGGTTCTCCGCGACGAGCAGCGCCATCGACGTCTCCAACCGGATACCCCGCTGCACGGAACGCGACCTGCGCGCGGCGGGACACTCGGTCGTGCGCAGCCCCGTCACGTTCGACTTCGCCAGGGTGCTCGCGATCCGCATCCACCCCGACGGGCTGGACGGCGGCGCCGACCCGGCCGGCGACGGCGCCGTCATGGCCGTCTGACGGCGCCGCGGCTACTTCAGCGCGCCGGCGACCGCGGAGCTCTGTAGCTGCCGCTGGAAGATGATGTACACGACGAGCACCGGCGCCACGGTGATGACGACGGCGGCGAACAGCGCGCCGAAGTCGACCGCGTACCCGGCCTGGGACTGGAACGATGCCATCCCCTGGGTTAGCACGTACCTGCTGGTCTTCGTGTTCAGCGCGGTGGGCAGCAGGAACTGGTTCCACAGGCCGAGGAAGTTGAAGATCGCCACCGATGCCATGCCCGGTCGAGCCATCGGCAGCATCACCTGGAAGAACGCGCGCCACTCCCCCGCGCCGTCCACCAACGCCGCGTCGTAGAGGTCGCCGGGCAGCGTCTTGAAGAACGCGTGCAGGAAGAACACCGTGAAGGGCAGCGCGAACGCGACGTAGGTGATGATCAGTCCTGGCAGCGTGTTCAGCAGGCCGAGGTTCTGCAGGATGAAGAACAGCGGGACGATCGCCAGGAAGACGGGGAAGGTCAGCCCGGCCAGCATCAAGTAGTAGATGAACCGGTTACCGAAGAACTTGAACCTGGCTAGCACGTACGCGCACATCGCGCCGAGCACCATGACGATGACCAGCGCGCTGCCGACGACGATCACCGTGTTGAGGAAGTACTGGCCGACACCAGAGTCGGTCCATGCGGTGACGTAGTTCTGCCACTCGAGCTGGCTCGGCCAGGTCAGCGGGTCGCCGAGCACCTCGTCGGTCGTCTTGAACGACGACAGGAGGACCCAGAGCAGCGGCAGGACCACGAGCAGCGCCCACAGGATCAGCAGGGCGTGGGCGACCACGTCGAAGGCCTTGGAGCGGTCGAGCTCCGGCCGACGCGCGTCGCGGGAAGCGCCCCGCGGCGGAGCCGACTCCTTCGGTTCCGTCGGCACGGTGCGGGTACTCTCACTCATCGCCGCGCCTCCCTGACCCGGCCGCCGGTGGTGAAGTTCACCGTGAACACGAGCGCGGCGAACACCAAGGTGACGACGGCGAGCATCACGCCCATCGCCGTCGCGTAGCCGAACTGCCCCTTGTTAAACGCGGTGGTGAACAGCTCCTGCGACATCACCAGCGTCGAGTTGTCCGGCCCGCCCGTCGGGTTCAGCGCCGACATGTACACGAACGAGTCGAGCGCGGCGATGCCGAGGTAGATATAGGCGGTCTGGACGCTGTCCCTGATCAACGGAATGGTGACCGACACCGCGATCCGAACACGACCCGCACCGTCGATCCGAGCCGCCTCGAACAGGTCCGGGTCGATGCCCCGGATCGCCGCGATGAACAGCACCATGTAGAACCCGACGAACCCCCAGACGATCACGAAGATCGACGCCGCCATGGCGGTCCTCGAGTCCCCCAGCCACGGGTAGTCGGCGAACTGGCCGAGGCCCACCTGGCCGAGCAGCGCGTTCAACACGCCGCGCCCCGGGTCGTAGATCTGTGCCCAGATGATGCCGATCACGATGCCGGGGATCGTGTAGGGGAAGAACGAGATGACCCGGTAGAGGCTCGACCGCTTCAGGCCCCTGACCGCGCCGGTGCCGCTGCCGCCCACCGTGACCATGGTGGCCATGATCAGTGCAAGCACGATCGTGACGAACGGCACGATCAGGCCGAGCAGGATGCTGTTGCGGATCGAGATGACGAACTCGTCGTCCTGGAAGAGCCGGACGTAGTTGCCGAAGCCGACGAACTCCATCGACTCGCTGAACCCGTTCCAGTCCGTCAGCGAGTAGTAGATCGCCTGTGCGAACGGGGAGATCACGAACACCAGGAAGACGAGCAGAGGGACGCCCAGACACACCGCGAAGAAGCTCACCCGGTCGAAGGTGAGCGGCTTCCTCCGGCCTCGACCAGCCGGCCGTGCCGGCCTGCTGGTCGAGGTAGGCGACGTCTGCGTCGTCACTCAGTGACCTTGATCTTGTCGACCGAGTTGTCGTTGGCGATCTCGTCGGTGATGTCCTGCAGGCCCTCGGTCAGGCCTGCCGCGTCCATCTTGCCGGCCAGGAACGAGTTCCACACCGTCAGCTGGTCCTCGTTCATGCCGTAGTAGTCGACGAACTGGTAGTTGAACAGATTGGTTCCCGCGGCGTCGAGCATCTCCGTCTGCGACACCAGCGCACTCGAGCCGAAGCCGTCCTCGGGCACCAGGCCCTTCACGATGGTCGGGGCCAGCTTGGACTTGCTGAAGTTCGTCGCCGCGTCCTCCGACAGCATCGCCCGCAGGATCTCCTTGCCGCCGGCCGGGTTCTTGCCCTTGCTCGGCACGATGAACGGCTCGCCCGCCGTACCGCGCAGCGTCTCGTACGGAGACTCCGGGCTGTCGCTGACCGTCATCTCGGGGAAGCCGGTCATCTGGAAGTCGTCCTTCGTCGCCTTCTTCATCTCGTTCTCGATCCAGCCACCCGACGGGTACAGGATCGCCTGCTGGTCCTTGCTCCACCGTGCCTGAGCCGCCGTGAACTGGGTACCCGCACCGCCGGGCACGAAGTACCCCTTCTTCACACAGGTTTCGAGCGCCTTGAACACCTGCTGCAGCGCGGGGTGCGACCAGCACTTGGGCTTCAGGTTCTCCAGGCCCAGTCGGACCTCCGGACCGCCCTCCTTGATCGCGGAGTTCATGGCCATCGTCTGGTAGTAGGTCGCGGCCTCCTTGCCCCAGACGAACAGGTACTTGCCCTTGGCCTTCGCCTTGGCACCGAGGTCGATGGCCTCGTCCCAGGTCTTCGGGGGCTCCCAGCCGTTCTCGTCGAACAGCGACGCCGAGTACCACATCGCGTAGACGGTCATGACGTAGTTCATCGCGACGAACCGGCCACCGAAGGTGCCGGGCATCCTGACGTTCGGATACAAGGTGTCGGCGATCTTCTTGCCCTCGTAGTTCTTCGCCTCGAACAGCTCGTCAAGCTCCTCGAGGCCCTTGGCGATCGTGTTGAAGCCGATCGAGTCGGCGCCGGAGTTGTCGACGAGGTCCGGCGGGTTCCCGCCGGCGAAGCGCGGCTGCAGCTGCTGGGCGATCTTCGTCGACGGCGTGATCTCCGGCTTGACGGAGAACTTCTTCTTCACCTGGTCGGCAGCGAACTCGACGTAGTCGAACCCGTAACCGCCGTTGAAGATGACCGCCTCGATCGCGGAGTTCTTCGCCACGCCGAACGGGTTACCCGCCGACTTCTCGCCCCCGCCCCCGCCCCCGCCGTCCGAGTCGTCACCGCCACCCGTCGCGCAGGACGTCAGCACCCCGCCGAAAGGCGCGAGGGCAGCCGCGGCGGCCGTTCCCTGCAACAGCCGCCGCCGAGTCAGTGACCTGTTGTTCATGTCCATGGTGTGGTCGACCTTCCGTATTGATGGGTGGCTCGTTGCTGGTGGCGCGCCCGGGAAAATTGGTCTCACCATAGGGAGACCGATTAGAAAACAATTGTCAAGAGGTGTGTGCAGAACGATGGCGCACGCATCTCGAATGGGTAACGATGGCCGTTGCCGACGCCGCGCCACGACGATCATGGCCGGTCCAGGTGGCTACCGACATGGCCGCCTGGGCGCTCGTCCTCGTCCTGGTGTTCAACGCGTGCTCAGCCGGCTCGCTACCCGCCGTGCGCACTCCGCCCGTAGCCCGCAGCTGACCGCACGATCACCTGGGCAGCCCGTGTCGTCCCAGTCTGGTCGGAGCTGGGACCGCGACCGGTCCCGTGGTGGTGGCTGTTCGTCCCGGTCCCGGCAGCCGGCGTCCGCTACATCCGGTCGGGGGCGGTGATGCCGAGCAGGCCGAGCCCCCTGGCCAGCACCCGCGCGGTCAGGTCACACAACGCGAGTCTGCTGGCCCTGCGCTCGGCGTCGGCCCTCAGCACCGGGCACTGCTCGTAGAACCTGGTGAACTCGCTGGCCAGCTCGTACAGGTAACCGCACAGCCGGTGGAACTCGACGTTCTCCACCGCACGGTGCAGAGCCGCGTTGAAGCCGAGCAGGTGGAGTGCGAGCGCGTGCTCAGCCGGGTGCTCGACGTCGATCGCCACGTCCCGGTACGCGGCCGGGTCGGCCTCGCCGCGGCGGAAGATCGACCGGATCCGCGCGTGCGCGTACTGCAGGTACGGCGCGGTGTTGCCGTCGAACGACAGCATCCGGTCCCAGTCGAACACGTAGTCCTTGACCTTGTCGTTCGACAGGTCCGCGTACTTCAGCGCACCGATGCCGACCGCCTCGGAGACGTCGCGCTTCGTCTGCTCGTCGAGCTCAGGGTTCTTCTCCTCGACGGCGGCCTTGGCGCGGCTCACCGCCTCGTCGACCAGCGCGCTCAGCTTGACGCTGCTGCCGGCCCGGGTGCGCAGCATCTTGTGGTCGGTGCCGAGGATCGACCCGAACGCGACGTGCTCCGCGTGCACGGTGTCGGTCAGCCAGCCGGCCTCCCTGGCCACCTGGAACAGCATGGCGAAGTGCTGCGCCTGCGGGCTGCCGACGACGTAGAGCAGCCTGGTGGCGCCGAGATCCCTGACCCAGTGCCGCAGCGCGGCCAGGTCGGTGGTGCTGTACCCGTAGCCGCCGTCGCTCTTCACCACGATCACCGGCTGCGGCTCGCCCTCCCGGCCGAGGAAGCCCGCAGGGAACACGCAGCGCGCGCCTTCGCTGTCGCGCAGCAGGCCGAGCCGGTCGAGCTCGGCCGCCACGTCGGCCAGCTGGTCGTTGAAGCTGCTCTCCCCCGCCAGGTCGGCAGGCGTGAGCGTGATGTCGAGCCGGTCGTACACCTGCTGGAAGTACCGCGCCGAGTCGTCGAAGAGCACCTGCCACAGCCGCAGCGTCTCCTCGTCGCCGCTCTGCAGCAGCACCACCCGCCGCCGCGACCGCTCCTGGAACGCGGCGTCGGCGTCGAACTTCGCCCTGGCCGCCTGGTAGAAGTCGGCCATCTCACCGAGGGTCAGCTCCCGCGCGGCCTCGTCCTCGCCGACGTCGAGCAGGTGCTCGATGAGCATGCCGAACGGCGTACCCCAGTCGCCGACGTGGTTCTGCCTGATCACCGTGTGGCCGAGCCACTCGAGCGCGCGCGCCGCCGCGTCGCCGATGATCGTCGACCGCAGGTGCCCGACGTGCATCTCCTTGGCCACGTTCGGCGAGGAGTAGTCGATCACCGCGGTCTCCAACCGCTCGTCGACGGGGACGCCGAGCCGGTCGTCGCCGGCCAGCCCGGACACCAGCCCGGACATCGCCCCGTCGGCGAGGGTGAGGTTGATGAACCCCGGCCCGGCGACCTCGACCTGCTCGCACAGGTCGCCGAGCTCAGCCTTCGCCACGATGTCCGCGGCGATGTCGCGCGGGTTGCGGCGCAGCGGTTTCGCCAGCCGCAGCGCGCCGTCGGCCTGGAAGTCCGCCCGGTCGGAGCGTCGGACGACGGGATCCACCTGCTCGCCGGCGACCGCCGCGAACGCCGCGCCGAGGCGGCTCTCCAACAGGCTGACCAAGTCCGTCATCGATGGCATCTCTTCCAGGCCGTGTTGCCAAACCAGATACCGTCATCGTATGGGAGTGCCATCGGATGACCTGACCAGGGACGTCGACGCCGCCACCAGCCGGCTGCTCGACACCGCCGCCTCACTGACCGACGACGACGTGCGCGCGCCGTCCATCCTCCCCGGCTGGACCCGCGGCCACGTGCTGACGCACATCGCGCGCAACGCGGATGCGCTGGTGAACCTGCTCGGCTGGGCGCACGGCAGCCGGGAACCGATGTACGGCCGCGGCGACGCCAGGGAGCGCGACATCGAGGCCGGCGCCGGGCGGCCGGCCGACGAGCAGCTGGCCGACCTGCGCGCCTCCGCCGACCGCTACACCGCCGCGCTGCAGACGGTGCCGGCCGACGCCTGGGACACCGTCGTGGAGTGGCGCGGCGGCAAGCTGCAGCCGCTGCACGAGATCCCGTGGAAGCGCCTGGTCGAGGTCGAGGTGCACCACGTCGACCTCGGCGCCGGCTACAGCTGCGAGGACTGGCCGGACGGGTTCAGCGCCGGCCTGCTCGACCAGCTCATCCAGGGGCTGCCGCAGCGGGTGGAGGGCGCGTTCACCGTGCACCGCAAGGGCGACCCCGAGCCGCCCGCGGACCAGCCGCGACCGGTGGTCACGGGCTCCGCGGCCGGCCTGGCCGGCTGGCTCAGCGGCCGCACCTCGGGCGACGACCTGACCGTCGTACCGTCCGGCGAGCTCCCACACCTGCCCGCGTGGATCTGACGAAAGCAGAAGGGATCAGCGAATGAGCTACACCGGCGAGGTCACCCCCGAGGGCCCGGCGGACGTCCGTGAGCTGCCCGGCCTGGTGATCAGGAAGACCAGCGTCGGTTCGATGGACAACAACACGTACCTGCTCACCGACCGTGGCACGGGCGCGCAGCTGCTCATCGACGCCGCAGACAACGCCGACCGGCTGCTCGGGTACGTACACGAGGGCTCCCCCGACGGCCGCCTCGACGGCATCGTCACCACGCACCAGCACTGGGACCACCACCGGGCCCTGGCCGCCGTCGTCGCGGCGACGACCCCGTGGACGGCCGCCGGCCGCGACGACGCCGCCGCGCTCCCGGTCGCGCCTGACCAGCAGCTCGCCGACGGCGACACGGTCACCTTCGGCGGCGTCCAGCTGCGGGCGATCCACCTGGTCGGCCACACGCCGGGCAGCGTCGCGCTGCTCTACGAGGACCCGCAGGGCCACGGCCACCTGTTCACCGGGGACAGCCTGTTCCCCGGCGGCCCTGGCCGCACCACCAACCCGACCGACTTCAGCTCGCTGATGGACGACCTGGAGGGGAAGGTGTTCGGCGAGCTGTCCGACGACACCTGGGTATACCCGGGCCACGGCGACGACACCACGCTCGGCGCGGAGCGCCCCCAGCTGGCCGAGTGGCGCGCCAGGGGCTGGTAGCTCCCCCGGCTCGTCACCGTAGGCACTCGACTACCTGCGCAGCCGCGTTGTTGGCGGATTCGTCGACAGCACCGGGGGCGGTCACTATATTGTTCCGGTCCTGAACCGAAGCCGCATCGAGTGCGGCCCCGACACGCCAATACCGGGCCAGTGACCAGCCCCGGTGGCACGATGGGCTCATCGTTCTCGCCTAAGGAGACATGCCGTGATCATCAAGCGACCGTTGATCGCCGCGCTCGCGGCCGCGGCACTCGCCGTCGGCCTGGCGGGCTGCGCAGAGTCGACCGAGCCGGAAGGTGGCGGCTCGGGCAAGAAAGACATTTCGTTGGTGACCGAGGGCAAGCTCACCGCGTGCACCTCGCTCCCTTACGAGCCGTTCGAGTTCACCGAGGGCGGCGAGACCGTCGGCTTCGAGGTCGACCTCGTCGACCTGATGGCCAAGGAGCTTGACGTCGAGCAGGAGATCGTCGACACCCCCTGGGGTGGCATCGTCTCCGGTGAAGACTTCAAGACCAGCAAGTGCGACGTCGCCTACGGCGGTGCGACCATCACCCCGGAGCGGGAGAAGGTCGTCGACTTCTCCAAGCCGTTCATGGACGTCAAGCAGTCGCTGCTGGTGAAGAAGGAGTCCGGCATCGACGGGCTGGAGAAGCTGAAGGGCAAGAAGCTCGGCGCCCAGCAGGACACCACCGGAAAGATCTACGCGAGCAAGAACGAGAAGAAGTACGGCTACGAGATCGTCGAGTTCGAGGACTACGGCCTGCTCACCACCGCCGTCCGCACCGGCCAGGTGGATGCGTCGATCGCGGACAGCGGCATCCTCGAGTACTACATCACGCAGAACAAGGACACCGAGATCGGCGCCTCGTACGAGACCGGCGAGCAGCTCGGCATGATGGTCCAGAAGAAGGACAAGGTCATGCTGAAACTCGTGAACGACACCCTCGACAAGGCCAAGAAGGACGGCACCTACGACCGGCTCTACAAGAAGTGGTTCGGTACGGAGCCCGCGAAGTAAGGCGGACGGCACCGACGATGGCAATGTCCAAGCGGAAGCGCGGCCAGGTAACCCGCGCTGTGCAGTACGTCGTGCTCGTCGCGGCGATCGGGGTGTTGGCGCTCGTCGCGGACTGGGGCGAGATCGTCCGCGCGTTCTTCAACCTCCCGGTCGCCGCCGAGCAGATACCTGCGATCTTCACCACGGCGCTGGTGAACACGCTGATCTACTCGCTGCTCGGGTTCGGCTTCGGGCTGCTGCTCGCGTTGCCGCTGGCGCTGATGAAGCTGTCGTCGGTGCCGCCCTACCGGTGGATCGCCACCACGTACATCGAGTTCTTCCGCGGGGTGCCCGCCCTGCTCGTCTTCGTGACGTTCGGCTTCGGCGTGCCGCTGGCGTTCCAGCTGCGCTTCGACATCTACTCCACGGTGATGTTGTCGCTCGGCCTGGTCGGCGCCGCGTACATGGCCGAGACCATCCGGGCGGGCATCCAGGCGGTCGACACCGGGCAGGTCGAGGCCGCGCGGTCGCTCGGCATGTCGCAGGGGCGCACGATGATCACCGTGGTGATCCCGCAGGCGTTCCGCATCGTGCTGCCGCCGCTGACCAACGAACTGATCCTGCTGACCAAGGACTCGTCGCTGATCTACCTGCTCGGCCTGGCCAGGGACCAGTACGAGCTCACCAAGTTCGGCCGCGAAGCGCTCAACACCAGCCTGTCGCTGACGCCGCTGCTGTTCACCGGGCTGTGCTACCTGATCATCACCATCCCGCTGTCGTACCTGTCCCGCAGGCTCGAGCGGCAGACGGGCGGCAAGACCGTCGGCTCACCGGAGGCCACCGGAGTGCAGGTGCAGGCATGAGCGAGACAGTCATCCAGAACGAGCCCGTCGTCCGGGTCACTGACCTGCACAAGTCGTTCGGCGATGTCGAGGTGTTACGCGGCATCGACCTGGAGGTGGAGCGCGGGCAGGTGGTGTGCGTCATCGGCCCGTCCGGTTCCGGCAAGTCGACGCTGCTGCGGTGCGTGAACATGCTGGAGCAGCCGACCGGCGGCACCGTCGAGGTGGCCGGCGTGGAGCTCACCGACCCGGACGCCGACATCGACGCCTCCCGCAAGCGGATCGGCATGGTGTTCCAGTCGTTCAACCTGTTCCGGCACCTGACGGTGCAGAACAACCTGACCGTCGCCCAGCGCAAGGTGTTGCGGCGCAGCCAGGCGGAGGCGGCGGGCGTCGCGCAGGAGAACCTGGCGAAGGTCGGCCTCACCGGCCGCGAGACGGCGATGCCGAGCCAGCTCTCCGGCGGCCAGCAGCAGCGGGTGGCGATCGCCCGGGCGCTGTCCATGGACCCCGAGCTGATGCTCTTCGACGAGCCCACGTCCGCACTCGACCCCGAGCTGGTCGGCGACGTACTCGGCGTGATGAAGACCCTCGCCGTCGAAGGCATGACCATGCTCGTCGTCACCCACGAGATGCAGTTCGCCCGCGAGGTCGCCGACACCGTCCTCTTCATGGACGACGGCCTCATCGTCGAACGGGGCGAGCCGGCCCAGGTGATCGGCGACCCGCAGGAGCCCCGCACCCAGGCGTTCCTCGCCCGCGTACTCAACCCGGCCCACCAGCAGGCCCCCGAGGCCAGCTGATCCGTTCCTCCGGTCGACGCCGCCACGATGGTCCATCGTGGGGTAGGTGACGTGCGACACCTGGGCTGCGGATGAGCGGCCGCGGGTTGTACATTGGATCCGATGTAAGGTGCTGAGCGTTTGAGGAGCCGCTATGCCGTCGACCGACCGTGCCGCCACTCCCCTGGAGCTGTTCGACATCGACGGGCTGCTCTCCGACGAGGAACGGGCCATGCGCGAGACGATGGCCGCGTTCTGCGGCGACCGGATCCGGCCGCACCTGGCCGACTGGTTCGAGGCGGGCCACGTCCCGGCCAGGGAGCTCGCCCGTGAGCTCGGCCAGCTCGGTGTGCTCGGCATGCACCTCAGCGGGTACGGCTGCGCCGGCGCGAGCGCGACCGCGTACGGCATCACCTGCCTCGAACTGGAGGCCGCGGACTCCGGCATCCGCAGCCTGGTCTCCGTACAGGGGTCGCTTGCGATGTACGCGATCCACGCGTACGGCAGCGAGGAGCAGAAGCAGCGCTGGCTGCCCGGCATGGCCGCCGGCGAGCTGATCGGCTGCTTCGGCCTCACCGAGCCGGACTTCGGCTCCAACCCCGGCGGCATGCGCACGCACGCCAAGCGCGACGGCTCCGACTGGGTGCTCAACGGCACGAAGATGTGGATCACCAACGGATCCGTCGCCGACGTCGCGGTGGTGTGGGCACGTACCGACGACGGCGTCCGCGGCTTCCTGGTGCCGACCGACACCGCCGGGTTCTCCGCACCGGAGATCACGAAGAAGATGTCGCTGCGCGCGTCCGTGACCTCCGAGCTGGTCCTCGACGACGTCCGGCTGCCCGAGGACGCGATGCTCCCGAACGCCCGCGGGCTCGCCGGCCCGCTCGGCTGCCTCAGCGAAGCCCGCTTCGGCATCATCTTCGGCGCGATCGGCGCCGCCCGTGACTGTCTGCAGACCGCGATCGCGTACGCCGCCGACCGCGAGGTGTTCGACCGGCCGCTGAGCGGCTACCAGATCACCCAGACCAAGCTCGCCGACATGACCCTGGAGCTCGGCAAGGGCATGCTGCTCGCGTTGCACCTCGGCCGGCTGAAGGACGCCGGCACGCTCCGGCCGCAGCAGGTGAGCCTGGGCAAGCTCAACAACGTCCGCGAGGCGATCGCGATCGCCAGGGAGTGCCGAACCATCCTGGGCGCGAACGGCGTCACGCTCGAGTACCCGGTGATCAGGCACGCGAACAACCTCGAGTCGGTGCTCACCTACGAGGGCACGAGCGAGGTGCACCAGCTGGTGATCGGCCAGGCCCTGACCGGCGAGTCGGCCTTCCGCTGACCGGCGCGCGGCTCAGCGGTCCGCCGCGCCGCCGCGCATCCAGCCGTCGAGCTTCGGCTGCACCGCCCAGGAGAACAGCACCTGCACCGGCGGCGAACACAGCACGAAGGTCAGTGCCACCGAGCCGAGCGTCACCACGGCGATGCCGAGGTGGGTGTGGATGAACGGGTGGTCGTAGAAGCCCCACCACTCCGCGCCCTTTGCGACGAAGCCGTGCAGCAGGTACGCGAACATGCTCACCGCGCCGAACGCGGTCAGGATCGGCAGCCGGCGCGTCGGCACCAGGGCGATGACCGCCGCGATCACCAGCACGGTGGCGGCCAGCTGCAGCAGCTTCACGCCGGCGAACACCGGGTACGTCACGTCCAGCTCGTCGTTGCCCAGCCGCCAGTACACCCACTCCACGCTCACCATCGGCGCGAACACGTAGGCCAGGTAGAACGCGCCGGCGAGCACCGGCACCGCCGCGATCCGCGCCCACCTGGTGCGGAGCCACTCGAAGTGCTCCCGGCGCAGCGACATGCCGAGCACGAAGAACGGCAGGTACTGCAGCAACCGTCCGAGCTCGAACGTCTCCGTCAGCTGCTGCGAGCCCGCGGCCAGGCTGATCGCGACGGCGAGCACGATCGGGAACCGCACGACCCGCCACAACGGCGCGGACAGCCGCCAGAAGAACAGCGTCACGAGGAACCAGGTAACCCACCACGGGTCCTGCAGCGCGAACTCCAGCTGCTGGTCGTCGCCGAAGTACCTGAACAGGCAGAACCCCGTCTCGACGATGAGGTACGGGGCGACGACCGACCGCACCAGGCTCCTGGCCTGCCGCGGGCTCGCGGTGAAGTGCCGCGAGAAGTACCCGGACAGCAGCACGAAGATCGGCATGTGCACGGTGTAGAGGAGCAGGTAGGCGGCCAACAGCGTCTGGCTCCACGCCAGCATCGGCCCCCAGAGGTGTCCGACGACGACCAGCGCGATCGCCACGAACTTGACGTTGTCCAGGTGTGCGTCCCTGCCGGTCGACCGCTCGACCAGGGCGGGCAGGGCGGCCTCGGACGGCGCCACGGCGCCGTCGGCCACCGCTGCGTCGGCCGGCTCGCTGCGCCGCTTCGGTGCCGACTCCGCCGGCTGCGCCGCTTCGTCCGCCGGTTCCGGCGGCTGGGTGTCCGGTACGTCCCGGGCGACCGGTTGGTCCAGGGTCGCGGTGGCGTCGACTTCGTCGGCGGTCGCCATCCCCTGGTCGAGGTCGATGGCATCCGCCTCTTCGGTCGCCGCTCGGTCCTTCGTCTCCACCTGCGGGCGATCCGTCAACTGGTCCGTCACCTGCACCTACCGTGGAACGTCCCTCTACGTAACGTGGTAACCGGGATACCGTATCGGGAGACGTACGGCGGCGGGCACCCCCGTGCGGGCATCGGAAAGAGCGGAGGTCACAGGTGCCTACGACGGTCCGGCAGGCGACGACGGACGACATCGCCGCACTCGTCGGACTGTTGGCGGACGACCCGCTCGGCGCCACCCGTGAGACGCCGGACGACCTCAGGCCCTACCAGGAGGCGTTCCGTGCGCTCGCCGACGACCCGCGCCAGTACGTACTGGTCGCCGAGGACGAGACGGGCATCGTCGGCACGCTGCAGCTGACCGTCGTCCCCGGGCTCGCGAGGACCGCGGCGAGCCGCGGCCAGATCGAGGGCGTGCGGGTGCGCAGCGGCGGGCGCGGCGCGGGCGTCGGGTCGGTGCTCATGCGGTGGGCGATCGACGAGGCCCGTGCGCGCGGCTGCCGGCTGGTGCAACTCACCTCGGACAACTCGCGCACACGGGCGCACGACTTCTACGAACGGCTCGGCTTCACCGCCACTCACGTCGGCTACAAGCTCGAGCTGTGACGCCGGTCGTCAGACGGCGCCGCCGGCAGCGACCGGCTGATGCAGCTCCGAGCCGCCGCCGCCGACCTGCTCCCTGGCGAGGAACTCCTCGACGTGGAAGAGGTTGTCGCCGGCGCGGTCCACGATGGTGAGCAACGAGCCCATCTGTGCGACTTCCTCGACCTGCTCGTGGAGGAACCACTGGAGGAACTGCTCGCCCAAGTAGTCGCCTTCGTCGCGGGCGGTCTTCGCTAACTCGACGAACTGGTCGGTGACTTCCTTTTCCTGGGCGAGCGCGAGTTCCACCGGATCCCGCGCACTGCCGAAGTCATTACGCACCTCGTCGACACCGGGAATGTGGACGTCAATTCCCTGATCGAGCAAGTACCGCACGATCATCATCGCGTGGTTGCGTTCTTCCAGTGCCTGCCGGTAGAAGTGACTGGCCAACCGCGGCAGGCTCTGCCCGTCGTACCAGACGGCCACCGCGATGTACTGCTGGTGGGCGCTGAACTCATGTCTGATCTGTTCGTGGAGCAGCTCGATGAACTTCGACTGCCCCCCGGTCTTCTTGTTTCCACGCATGTCTTCGACTCTAGCGACCGGCCCCGGGGGTAGCCGAGCCTAACCCGGCCGAATACCGCGCAGAAAACTCGCTATACGCGAAAAATTCGGCCGGGCACCGAAAAAGCAAGTGCAGCCTAACCTCACCCGCGGCCGAGACAATTGCCGGACGGTGGTCAGGAACGGCGGTGGTGTTCCCACGGCTGCTGCACGTCGTCCGCGCCGTCCGCGGATGCGGCGTCTCGGCCGTTGGTCGGGTCGGCGGTGCCGTCCTGGGGCGCGGCGGCCTGCTGGTCGGTCGAGTTCGCAGCGCCGTCCGTGGATGCGGCGTCCCGCCGGTCGCCACCGTCCGCGGGTGCGGCGCCGTCGGTCTGGCGGTCCGTCGAGTGGGCGGCACCGTCGGTCTGGCGGTCGGCCGGGTCCGCCTCGCCGTCCGCGGACGCGCCGTCTGCGGGGGTGCCGGCCTCGTGGTCGGCGGCGTCGTTGGCCGCGGTCGGCTGCGCTGTCGCCGGGCTGCCGTAGGCCAGGCCCATCGGCTGCGGCGCCAGGTGGTGGCTGCCCACCGCGCCGTGCGGCTCGGGACGCGGGCCGTCGTCGACGGTCGGGGGCTCGGTGTGCTCCGGCTCGTCCTTCTTCTTCATCAGGCTGGCGATGGTCGTGACGGTCAGGACCACGATGATGACGCCGAGCGACACCGCCGGGTGGATCTCCGGCGCCCAGTGCAGGCCGCTGCTGTGCAACGCCTCGAGGATGAGCTTCACCCCGACGAAGCCGAGCACCACGGCGAGGCCCACGGACAGGTACACCAGCCGGTCGAGCAGCCCACCGATCAGGAAGAACAGCTGCCGCAGGCCCATCAGCGCGAACATGTTCGCGGTGAAGACCAGGTACGGCTCCTTGGTCACCCCGAAGATCGCCGGGATCGAGTCCAGCGCGAACATCAGGTCGGTGCTGCCGATGGCGATCATCACGATCAGCATCGGGGTGAACAGCCGCTTGCCGTCGATGTACGTGGTGAGCTTCACCCCGTCGTACTGGTCGGTGGCCGGCAGCCGCTTCTTCACGATCCGGAGGACGATGTTCTCCTTGACCTCCTCGTCATCGTCGTTCCGGTGCCGCGCCATCTGGATCGCGGTGTAGATGAGGAACGCGCCGAAGATGTAGAAGACCCAGGAGAAGTGCGCGATCACCGTCGCGCCGACCGCGATGAACAGGCCGCGCAGGATCAGCGCCAGCAGGATCCCGACGAGCAGCACCTCGTGCTGGCTGCGCTTCGGCACCGCGAACTGCGACATGATCACGACGAACACGAAGAGGTTGTCGACGCTCAGGCTGTACTCGAGCACGTAGCCGGTGTAGTACTCGATCGCGTACTGCGGCCCGCCGAAGAACAACACCCCGAGGCCGAACAGGATCGCGAGGCTGACGTAGATCACGATGCCTCGCGTGGCCTGCTTCATGGTGACTTCGTGCGGGTTGCGGTGGTCGAGGATCAAACCACCGATCAGCACGATCGCCAAGCCGGCGATCGTGGCCAGCCACGCATACAGGTGAACGTCCAAGAATGCCCTCCGGCACTTCGATCGAATTGCCGGAGGTCTCTCCCGCCCGCCGCGTAAGCGAGCCGGCGGCACCGGGTGAAGTCACCGTGATGACGATGCAGCCGCGGGGGATACTCCCCTCCCGTGAACTTGTCCGAGGCAACCCTAACCTACGAACCACCCCGGATACCGGGAGGGTGCGGCGTGTCACATCGCGTCAACTTCCCAGGTCAGCGCACTCCTGCCTCCCGCATGCCGCGCAGTTCCCGCTTCAGCTCACCCACCTCGTCGCGCAGCCTCGCGGCGAGCTCGAACTGCAGCTCGGCGGCCGCCGAGTGCATCTGCTCGGTGAGCTGACCGATAAGGTCCTCCAGGTCGGTCGCCGGCAGCTCGGCGAGCCCGGCGGAGCGGTCACCGGTGCTGGCCCGGGACGCGAGCTCGGGCACCGGTGCCTTCCCGCGGCTGCGCTGCCGGCCGGCGCCGCCGACCAGCTGCTCGGTGTCGGCGTCCTCGGTCGCGATGGTGTCGAGGATGTCCGCGATCTTCTTCCGCAGCGGCTGCGGGTCGATGCCGTTCTCCGCGTTGTACGCGAGCTGCTTGTCCCGCCGCCGGTCGGTCTCGTCGAGGGCGTGCGTCATCGAGTCGGTCACCTGGTCGGCGTACATCACCACCCGGCCGGAGACGTTCCTCGCCGCCCGGCCGATGGTCTGGATCAGGGACGTCCCGCTGCGCAGGAAGCCCTCCTTGTCGGCGTCCAAGATCGCGACCAGCGACACCTCGGGGAGGTCCAGGCCCTCACGCAGCAGGTTGATGCCGACGAGCACGTCGAACTCGCCGACCCGCAGCTCGCGCAGCAGCTGCACCCGGCGCAGCGTGTCGACCTCGCTGTGCAGGTACCGCACCCTGATGCCCATCTCGAGCAGGTAGTCGGTGAGGTCCTCGGCCATCTTCTTGGTCAGCGTGGTGACGAGGATCCGCTCGTCGCGCTCCGCCCGCGCCCTGATCTCCTCGATCAGGTCGTCGATCTGGCCCTTCGTCGGCCGTACCTCGACCTGCGGGTCGACCAGGCCGGTCGGCCGGATCACCTGTTCGACGACGTCGCCGCCGGTGCGATCCAGCTCGTACGGCCCTGGGGTCGCGGACAGGTACAGCGTCTGCCCGATCCGCTCCAGGAACTCCTCCCACCGCAGCGGCCGGTTGTCCACGGCGCTGGGCAGCCGGAACCCGTGGTCGACCAGCGTGCGCTTGCGCGACATGTCGCCCTCGTACATGCCGCCGATCTGCGGGACGGTGTAGTGCGACTCGTCGACGACGAGCAGGAAGTCCTCGGGGAAGAAGTCGAGCAGGCAGTTCGGGGCGCTGCCGGGCTCGCGGCCGTCGATGTGCCTGGAGTAGTTCTCGATGCCCGAGCAGCTGCCCACCTGGCGCATCATCTCCAGGTCGTACGTGGTGCGCATGCGCAGCCGCTGCGCCTCGAGCAGCTTCCCCTGCCCCTCGAGCTCGGCCAGCCGCTCCGCCAGCTCCTCCTCGATCGCGCCGGCCGCCCGCTCCATCCGCTCCGGGCCGGCGACGTAGTGGGTGGCCGGGAAGACGTACATCTCGTCCTCCTCGAGGATCACCTCACCGGTGACCGGGTGGAGGGTCTGCAGCCGCTCGATCTCGTCGCCGAACATCTCGATCCTGACGATGTGCTCCTCGTAGACGGGGAACACCTCGATGGTGTCGCCGCGCACCCGGAACGTGCCGCGGGTGAACGCCAGGTCGTTGCGGGTGTACTGCACCTGCACCAGCCGGCGCAGCAGCGCGTCGCGGTCGAACTCCTGCCCGGTCTTCAGCCAGATCATCCGGTCGACGTACTCCTGCGGCGTACCCAGGCCGTAGATGCAGGAGACGGTGGACACCACCACCACGTCGCGCCTGGTCAGCAGCGAGGCGGTGGCCCGGTGGCGGAGCTTCTCCACCTCCTCGTTGATCGACGAGTCCTTCTCGATGTACGTGTCGGACTGCGGGATGTACGCCTCTGGCTGGTAGTAGTCGTAGTACGAGACGAAGTACTCGACCGCGTTGTTCGGCAGCATCTCGCGCAGCTCGTTGGCGAACTGGGCGGCGAGCGTCTTGTTGGGCTGCATGATCAGGGCGGGCCGCTGCAGCTGTTCGACCAACCAGGCCACCGACGCCGTCTTCCCCGTACCGGTGGCGCCGAGCAGCACAGAGTCTTGCTCGCCGGCCTCGATCCGCTTCTGCAAGGCGGCGATCGCCGCGGGCTGGTCACCGGCAGGCTGCAACTCGCTGACCACCTGGAACGGCGCGACCTTCCTGGTCAGGTCAGTCACCGGACGCACGGCACCCTCCCCTCGTTACCGGGCCCTCGTCACCGGACCTAGACCACCGTACGTCGCGCCACCGACAACCGCCGTCGCGACCGTCATGCCTGGGCACGGGCGGTGAGCTCGGCCCACAGCCGGCGGACGCGCTCGTCCAGGGTGTCCAGGTCGGTGTCGTTGGTGACGACCAGGTCGGCGACCGCGAGCCGCTCCTCCCTGGGGGCCTGCGCGTCCAGCCGCGCCCTGGCGTCCGCCTCGGTCATGCCGCGGTGGCCGACCAGCCGCTGCAGCCGCACCTCGTCCGGGGCGTCCACGACCACGACCACGTCGTAGCCGCCGGCCAGGTCGGCCTCGACCAGCAGCGGCACGTCATCGACCACGATCGCGTCCGCCGGTGCCGCGGCGACCAGCTCGTTGCGCCTGGCCCGCACCTTCGGGTGGACGATCGCCTCCAGGCGCTGCCTGGCCGTGTCGTCGGCGAACACCACTTGCCCGAGCCGCGGCCGGTCGAGCGAACCGTCCGCCGCGAGCATCTCCGGCCCGAACGCCTCGACGATCTCCGCCAGACCCGGCGTGCCAGGGGCAACCACCTCGCGGGAGAGCACGTCGGCGTCGGTCACCACGGCGCCGAGCGCGGCCAGGCGCTTGGTCACCTCGCTCTTGCCCGAACCGATCCCACCGGTGAGTCCCACGTGCAGCACGCCCCGAGCCTAGCGGCCGGCGGCTAGCTGCTGCCGCGCACGACCAGTTCTGCGGACAGCACGACGTGGCGCGGCTCGGCCGCGTCGCCGGCCACCCGGCCGAGCAGCAGCTCGGCCGCCCGCGCTCCAATCTCGTACGTGGGCTGCCTTACGGCCGTCAGCGGCGGCCGCAGCGCCGTCGCCCAGCTGATGTCGTCGAAGCCGACCACGGCGACGTCGTCCGGGATGGCCACCCCGGCCTCGGCCAGCGCCTGCAGGGTGCCGATGGTCATCAGGTTGTTGGACGCGAACACGGCGTCCGGCCGGCCGCGGTCGAGCAGCTGCTTCGCCGCCTGGTACCCGCCCTCCAGCCGGAAGTCCGCCTTCGCGACGAGCTCCTCGTCCAGCTCGATCCCCGCCTGCTTCAGCGCGGCCTTGTAGCCGGCCAACCGCCGGGCACCGGTCGTGGTGCTCAGCAGGCCGGCGACGATCCCGATCCGCCGCCGGCCGCGGTCGATCAGGTGCTTCGTGGCGTCCTTGGCCGCCTTGTGGTTGTTGACCACCACGCTGTCCACCGGGCCGTCGCGCAACCGCCGGTCGACGGTGACGACCGGGATGCCCTGGCCGACGAGCACCTCAAGCCCGCGGTTGCTCTGCCGCGCCGGGGCGAGCACGACGCCGGCCAGCTGCTCCGCCGCGGCCACCTCCAGGTAGCGCTGCTGCTTGTCCTGGTCCTCGTCGGTGTTCGCGAGCACCACGGAGTACCCGGCGCGCTGCGCCGTGTCCTCGATGCCGCGCACCATCGCCGTGAAGAACGGGTTCTGCACGTCGGGGATGATGATGCCGAGTACGGTCGTCGCGCGTTTACGCAAGCTGCGCGCCGGCCCGTTCGGCCGGTAGCCGAGCTCCTGCACCGCCGCGTTCACCCGGTCTCTGAGGTCCGCGGCCACCTCGACCCGTTGGTTGAGTACGCGCGACACCGTCGCCGGTGACACCCCTGCCGCGCCAGCGACGTCGCGGATCGTGGTCACCATGCCCATCCCCTCCTGTTACCGAAGCGCAGCTACCCGCGTCGTCACGGTGTGAACGATTCACCGTAGGGCCAGACGCCCCATTGACACCCTCACGACACCCACCTACAGTCCTCTCCAGAAATCGATTTAGAAATCGATTTACCGTACCTCCTGGACACAGCGGTCTGCGGAAGGAGCTGGCCCGTGGCACGTATCGGACTACTCACCATGTCGGACGGCCGCGACTTCGTCGCCGGCGACCTCACCACGTTCTGCACCGACGCCGAGAGGGCGCTCGCCGCCGCGCTCGAAGGCGCCGGCCACGAGGTCGTCCGTGCGCACGAGCCGGTATGGACCAACGAGCTCGCCACCGCAGAAGCCCGCCGGATCGCCGATGCCAGGCCCGACCTGACGATCTTCCACTACCCGGTGTGGGCGTTCCCGCACTTCACCATGCTCGCGGCGGCCGAGACCACGGGACCGCTGCTGCTCTACGGCAGCATCGACCCGGTGCAGCCGGGCATGGTCGGCATGCTCGCCGGTGGCGGCGCACTCGACCAGATCGGCCATGTCCACACCGCGCCTGGGGCGACATCCGCTCCGCCGAGGTGCTCGACGGCATCCTCGTCCAGGTGCGCGCGGCCACCGCCGTCCGAGGGCTGCGCGGCTCCACCTTCGGCCGGATCGGCGGGCGGCCGATGGGCATGTACACGGCGGTCGCGAACGCCGACCAGTGGATCTCCAAGTTCGGCATGGACGTCGAGGAGATCGACCAGTGGGAACTGGTACGGCGAGCGGAGAGCGCCGAGGCGTCCAGGGTGAAGCAGGCGGTGAGCTGGCTGGAACGGCACGCCGCCGGCGTGCACTACGACGGCAAGCAGCTCACCCCCGAGCTGCTCGAGCGGCAGGTGCGCACGTACTACGTGATGCGCGATCTTCCTCGCCGGCCTACAGGACATCCCACGCCACTATTACGACGCGGCGCGGATCGACGGCGCCGGTCCGCTGCAGAGCTTCAGGTACGTCACCTGGCCGATGCTTAAGCCCACCAGCCTGTTCGTGCTCCTCATGACCATCATCACCGGCGTCGGCGGACTCCAGGCGTTCGACCTGGTCTACGTCATGACCAAAGGCGGGCCGGCGAACTCCACGTCGCTGGCGATCTTCTACATCTACCAACAGGCGTTCCAGTACAGCGACTTCGGGTACGCAGCAGCGATGGCGTCGTTCGTCGCGTTCATCTTGTTCGCCGGGATGCTCACGATGTTCGCCCTGACGAGAGGCGGCCGCTTTGAGCTCGAATAGGCACGCGGCCGACGGACCGGGGCGCAGCTCCCAGCGCATCGGTCGGCTCGCGCTCTGGCTCGCCATCGCGTTCCTCGCACTGCTCACCGTGGCACCGCTGGTCTGGATGGCGTCGGGCGCGTTCAAGCCGGCGGACGAGATCTACAGCCTCTCCCCCATCCCCACAGACCCGACCTTCGACAACTTCCGCTACGTGTTCACGCGGGCGCCACTGGTGCGCTACATCCTCAACAGCGCCTTCGTCGCGGCGATGGTCACGCTCATCGCACTGCTGTTCCACTCGATGGCGGCGTACGCGCTCGCGCGGCTGCGCTTCCCCGGGCGCGACGTCATCTTCACCGGCATCTTCGCCACCCTGCTCGTCTCGGTGCCGGTGATCCTCGTACCGCTGTTCTTCGTGGCTAAGACGCTGAACCTGCTGGACTCATACGCCGGCCTCATCCTGCCGGCGATCTTCAACGCGTTCGGCATCTTCTTCCTCCGCCAGTTCTACCTATCGCTGCCGCGCGAGCTGGAGGATGCCGCCGCCGTCGAAGGACTCGGCTACTGGGGCATCTACCGCCACGTCGTGCTGCCGCTCAGCCGCCCGCTGCTCGGCGCGCTCGCCGTGTTCTTCTTCCTGGCCAACTGGAACGCCTTCCTGTGGCCGCTCACCATCACGGAGCGCCCCGAGCTCTGGATGATCCAGGTGGGGATGGTGAGCTTCCAGAGCCAGTACGCCGCCTCGTGGAACTACGTCATGGCCGCTTCGACGGTGGCGGCCCTACCGACGCTGGCGCTGTTCTTCGTCTTCCAGCGAAAGATGATCGAGACCATCAAGGTCTCCGGAATGCACTAGGGGGACGCAGTGGTGAATGGTTACGGCCAGTTCGGCAGCAGCCTGCGCGATCTGCCGCGGCTGCGGACGTCACGCCGTGGCAGGGCATCCAGTTGGGACACCTCGGGCGGCAACGACGACAGGGTCACGCTGCGGCCGGGAGCGACCTCGACGCTGGCCGATCTGCAGGGCGCAGGCTCGATCAACCATATCTGGATGACGATCGCCAACGAGACCATGGCCATCACGCCAGGTACACGCGAGCCGGACTTCCTGCGCCGCCTCCTGCTGCGGATCTACTGGGACGGCGAGGAGGAGCCGAGCGTCCTGGTGCCGGTCGGCGACTTCTTCGGCGTTGGTCACGGCCGCACCGCCAACTTCGCCGCGGCACCCATCCAGATGAGCCCGCAGGACGGCAAGGCGTTCAACTGTTTCTTCCACATGCCGTTCGCCAGCGAGGCACGGGTGGAGGTGGTGAGCGAGCTGGCCGAGGAGGCCGTCTACCTCTACTACTACGTGGACTACGAGCAGTTCGACGAGCTCGACGACGGGCTCGGCCGGTTCCACGCGCAGTGGCGCAGGGCAAACCCGTGCCCCGGTTCCGGCGAGCCCGCCGAGAGCAACGAGGAGCTGCAGTTCGGCGGCGTGAACGACACCGGCAAGGACAACTACGTGATCCTCGACGCGGCCGGACGGGGGCACTACGTCGGCTGCGTGCTCAGCATAAGGAACCTGCGCGAGACCGACGTGTGGAACTGGTACGGCGAGGGCGACGACATGATCTTCATCGACGGTGACACCTGGCCGCCGACGCTGCACGGCACCGGTACCGAGGACTACTTCAACACGGCCTGGTGCCCGGACCAGGCGTACGCCGCGCCGTACCACGGCATCACGCTGCCCGGCGGCCCCAACTGGTCCGGCGACATCTCCATGTACCGCTTCCACATCGAGGACCCGATCACGTTCGAGCGGTCGATCAGGGTCACCATCGAGCACGGGCACGCCAACAAGCGCAGTGACGACTACTCGTCCGTCGCGTACTGGTACCAGAACGAACCGCACCAGCCGTTCGGCATCCCCGCGGTCGCGGACCGACTCCCCCGCGCCGAGCGAGGAGGACGGCGATGAGCGACGTCAGTCGTCGAAGGTTCCTGGCCGGCAGTGCCGCAGTCGCGGGCGCCGCCGCAGCCGGCCTCTGGGTCCCCGGAGCCGCCGCGGCGGCTCCCGTGGCGAGGAGCACCTTCTTCGCCACCGCCGACGTGGAGTACGCGGTGTCGGTGGACAGCAACAGCGACGGCGACCTGTGCCGACCTGCTGGGCCGACGACGACGCCCTGTATTCGGCCAACGGTGACGGGCGCGGCTTCAGCGACGAGCAGTGGCAGGACATCGTGGTCAACCGGATCACCGGTGACCCGGAGTCTGGTATCGACGGCGAACGGCTCGCCGCGGCCGACGAGGTCGGCACCGTCTGGGGCGACCCAGACAAGTACAACAGGAAGCCCACCGGCATCGTCTGCGCCGATGGTCGCCTCTACCTCGCGATCCAGGACCTCCGCACCCCTCCGGGCGATGTCGCGTTCAACGACGCCCCGAACGCGAGCGTCTCCTGGTCCGACGACCACGGGCGCACCTGGCACAAGACGCGGGAACCGATGTTCACCGACCACGTCTTCACCACGATCTTCTTCCTCGACTTCGGCCGCGACTCCCGCGACGCCGAGGCGGCCCTGGGCGCGGACGCGGCGCGCTACGTCTACGCGTACGGCCTGGACGGCAACTGGCGCGACTCGTTCAGCGACACGGTGCCGGACCCCGTCGACGTCTACCTCGCCCGCGCGCCGAAGGGTGCGGTGGAGAACAGGAACCGCTGGGAGTTCTTCGCCGGCCTCAGCGGTGGCGCACCGGTGTGGCGCAGGGACATCGGGGCCAAGCGGCCGGTGCTGCACGACGCACGGCGGCAGTACAAGACGCTGCGGAACGCCGACCAGTACCTGCACAACCTCTCGGTGATCTCGCAGGCGGGCGTCGTCTACGTCAAGGCACTCGACCGGTACCTCTACACCTCCTGGACCGAGTACACGTTCGAGTTCTACGAGGCGCCGACCCCGTGGGGACCGTGGAAACTGTTCCTCACCAAGGACTTCGGCGGCTACCCGTGGTACGGCCGCGGCGCCGACTGCCCGGGCCCGAAGAACGGCGGCTACGGCACGGTCATCCCGTCGAAGTTCATCTCCGCCGACGGCACGACGATGTGGGTGCAGTCGAACTGGTGGGTCGGCAGGGAGTGCGGCGACGCCACGTACGCCTTCAACCTGCGGAAGCTGACCATGCAGCCGTTCACGCCGCAACTGCCGGGGAACGAACCGGACCAGCACGACAACCTCGCCCGCTCGGGTGCGGGCGTGACGCCCATCGAGAAGAGCGCGCACTACGGCCACGGCGAGTACTACAACGACGGCGACCGCACCAGGAGCGAGGACAGCTTCGACCAGGAGAACAAGACCCTGGACCACTGGGGCTTCACCTGGGCGAAGCCGTACCGGATGAACGAGGTCGTCTACACGACGGGCAAGGTCTTCGACGACGGCGGATGGTTCGGCGCCGACCTGCGGGTGCAGGTGCGGCAGAACTTCCGCTGGGTCGACGTACCGGACGCGCGCGTCGCGCCGCGGTACCCGTACGACGCGTCCGCGGGCCCGTTCAAGACCTACACGTTCAGGTTCGCGGACACCTTTGGTGACGGTGTGCGAGTGGTCGGCCGGCCAGGCGGCGGCGCGCACTTCACCTCCATCGCCGAGCTCGAGGTCTACTACCGCACGTCCGGGGGATCGTCACCACAACTGAACAGAACCGGTTAGGACCGCACAATGTCGTCAGTCCAACGTTTGTCGTCCCGGATAGTCGCAACCGGCGCAGCACTCGCGCTCGCCCTCGTGTTGTTCCCCGCCCAGGCGTCCGCCGCGCCCGACTTCGGCCCCATCGGCTGGGAGACCTACCGGCAGCTCGACCGCCTGCCCGAGCTCGGCACCGGCACCCAGGCGCACCAGTTCTCCAGCTACGACCGCACCGGCGGCAACGACGACGGGTTCGAGGGCACGTACTCGTGCCTGCGCCAGGAGGAGGGCCGGTGCGTCCTCGCCGACGACGAAGGCGCGGGCGAGATCGCCTCGATCTGGTTCACCCGCGACGAGGGGGACGTCACAAGGACCGGCGACATCCGGATCGAGCTGGACGGCGAGACCGTGCTCGACGCGCCGCTGCAGGACGTCGTGAACGGCGACCTGGGCGCGCCGTTCGTGTACCCGCTCGTCGCCAACGCCGACGAGAGCTCAGGTGGCGTGTACCTGAAGGTGCCGATGCCGTACCGCGAGTCGATGAAGGTCAGCACGGAGCACAACCCGCTCTTCTACCACGTCTCGCACCGCACCTTCCCCGGCGCGCAGGGGGTGGAGACCTTCGACCCCACCGACAAGGCGACGGACGTCGTCGCGAAGCTCGAGGCGGCGGGAACGGCCGACCCGAAGCCACCGCAGCCGGGCGCGACCACGAAGACCACGGACCTCGACGTCCCTGCGGGCGGCAAGGCCGTACTCGGCAAGCAAAGCGTTGCCGGCGTGCTCACCGCGCTGCAGCTGCGGATGCCGCAGCTCGTCGGCGCCGACCAGGAACGCATCACCGACGACGGCCGCGCGTTCGGCACCGACGGGTACAGCGAGTTCACCGTCGCCATCGACCCGGCCAACGACGGCGTGCGGCTGACCCGCAGGCTCGACTCGGCCATCGGCAACCAGCGGGCCGACGTGCTCGTCGACGGGGAGCGCGTCGGCGAGTGGGCCCCGCTCGACCAGACCTCGAGCGGGGCCTGGGCCGACCAGACGGTCGACCTGCCGGCACGGGTGACCGCAGGCAAGTCCAGCGTCACCATCCGCAACGTCTTCGTGTCGTCCGACCTCGACTACAACGAGTTCCGCTACGACGCGGCGAGCAAGGTCGGCGGCGAGTACACCCGCACCGACACCGTGGACGTCGGCGAAGGCAACCCGTCCGAGGCGCAGCACGACTACCGGATCGAGAAGCCGACCTGGGCCGGCACCCGCACCTTCACCTACCCGCCGACGGACGAGGAGCAGGCAGCCGTACGGCCGAGCGACGAGCTGCTCGCCGAGGCGCGCATCACCGTCAGCTTCGACGGCAGGCGGCTCGTCGACTCGCCGCTCGGTGAGTTCTTCGGCACCGGTCTCGGCCTGTACGAGGTCAGGTCGCTCATGTACGGCGTCGACCCGGACACGAAGACGCTCTCCTCGTGGTGGCCGATGCCGTACTCGAACCGGCTCAAGGTCGAGCTGCACAACGACTCCGACGTCGCGATCAAGGGTGGCTCCGCGTCCGTCACGACGGCAGCCGACAGCAGGTGGGCACAAGCGCTCGGCGACAGCGGCACCGCAGGCCACTTCCGCACCACGTCGCGCGCGCAGACGGTGAAGAACAACGGGGTGGACTACACGTTCCTGAACGCCACCGGGCGCGGGAAGTTCGTCGGCGTCACGCACACCATGCGCGGGCACGTCGCCTCCGGCAACCAGCGCGAGTAACTGGAAGGAGACGAGCGCGTCTACACCGACGGAGCCGAGCAGCCGCAGTGGCACGGCACGGGTACCGAGGACTTCTACCAAGGTGGCTGGTACTTCAACCGTGGCCCGTTCAACGCACCGACCAACGGCAACCCGTCGAACGAGCCCGGCACCTTCGGCTGCACGTACGACTGCACAGGTGCCTACCGGCTGACGCTCTCGGACGCGCCGTCGTTCGCGGAGAGCCTGCGGTTCACCATCGAACACGGCCCGACGAGCAACATCCCGGCGGACTACTCGTCGACGGCGTACTGGTACGGCGGATAGATGCCCGAGACCGGCGGGAGCGCAGTGCGCGACGACGCGGCGGTGACCCTGGCGATGTCGGGGATCACCAAGTCGTTCCCCGGCGTGCACGCGCTGCAGGCCGTGGACCTCACCGTACGGGCAGGTGAGGTCCACGCCATCCTCGGTGAGAACGGTGCCGGCAAGTCCACGTTGATGAACGTGCTCGCCGGCGTTTTCGCCGACTACGGCGGAGTCATCGAGGTCGACGGCCAGCTCGCCGCGATCCGGCAACCGAAGGACGCCCAGGATCTCGGCATCGCGATGATCCACCAGGAGCTCAACCTGGTGCCCGAGCTGTCCATCGCGGACAACATCTTCCTCGGCCGCGAGCTGCGCACCGCGCGCGGCACGCTGGACCGCCGGCTGATGGACGCCCGCACCCGCGAGCTGCTCACCGAGCTCGGCCTGGACATCCCGCCGCGGCGCCCGGTGCGACAGTTGAAGGTGGCCGAGCAGCAGCTCGTCGAGGTGGCGAAGGCACTGTCGCTGAACGTGCGGGTGCTCGTGATGGACGAGCCGACGTCGGCGCTCGCCGACGCCGAGGTACGGGCGCTCTTCACGGTGATCCGCACCCTCACCGCACGCGGCGCCGCCGTCGTCTACATCTCGCACCGGCTGGAGGAGCTCTACGAGATCGCGGACGTCGTCACGGTGATGCGCGACGGCGAGTACATCGCCACCAGGGCGATGGCGGACACCACCAGGCCGGAGCTCATCCGGATGATGGTCGGGCGCCCACTCGGCGAGCTGTTCCCGCGCGGCGAACGCACCGGCAGCGGGCAGGCACCCGCGCTCACCGTCGAGCACCTGCACGTCTCGCCCGACCCGCGGGTGGGCAGGATGCCGGTCAGGGACGTGAGCTTCCACGTCGGCGCCGGCGAAATCGTCGGCCTCGCCGGCCTGATGGGCGCCGGGCGCACGGAGGTGCTCGAAGCGGTGTACGGCGGGCACCCCGGCACCGCGGTCGACGGGGCGTTCGCCGTCGACGGGCGACCGTACCGCCCGACGAGTCCGCGGCGCGCCATCAGGCGCGGGCTCGCGCTCGTCGCGGAGGACCGCAAGTCGCAGAGCCTGGTACTCGACGCGTCCGTACGGTTCAACGCGAGCCTCGCCGCGCTGCGGTCGTTCGGGGTGGGTCCCTGGGTCAGCAACCGCCGCGAGCGGACGCGCGTCGACGCCATGGTCGAGGAGCTGCGGGTGAAGACCCGCAGCACCAACAGCCCGGTCGCCACGCTGTCCGGCGGCAACCAGCAGAAGGTGGTGCTGGCGAAGTGTCTGCTGACCGAACCCACCATGCTGCTGCTGGACGAGCCGACCCGGGGCATCGACGTCGGCGCCAAGGCGGAGATCTACGCGCTCATCCGGCGGCTGGCGGCCGCCGGCACCGGCATCCTCATGGTGTCGTCCGAGCTGCCCGAGCTGCTCAACATGTGCGACCGGATCCTCGTGCTGTGTGACGGACGGCTGACCGGCGAGTTCCACCACACCGAGGGCCACCCAGGAGAAGCTCCTGGAAGCCGCGATGGCCCGCGAGGTCGTGCTGACCGATGCCGGCCCACCGACCACGAAGGAAACCGAGGAGTGATATCCGGACCCACCGAAGGTCAGCACGCGCCGCCCACTGGCGGCGACGACCTCCCCAGCCTGGTCGAGCAACCGCCGAGAGAGCGCTGGCTACGCGTCCTCACGGCACTCGGCTCGGTGCAGGGCTACATCGGTTTGATCCTCGTGCTCGCGGTGGGCATCGCCACCAAGGGCACCGTGTTCCTCTCCCAGGGCAACCTGACCAACGCGGTCGGCGCGTTCGCGTCCCGCGGCATCCTCGCGATCGGCGAGACACTGGTGATCCTCGCCGCCGGCATCGACCTCTCGGTCGGCTCGATGCTCGCGCTCGCGTCGATGACCTCGGCCATGCTGCTCGCCGAGGCCGACATGTCCCCGCTGCTGATCCTGCCGCTGTGCATGCTGGTCGGTGCGGCGATGGGGTTCGTCAACGGTGCGGGCACCACCTGGCTGCGCATCCAGCCGTTCGTGATGACCCTCGCCACGCTGTCCATCTTCCGCGGCATCGACAGGCAGATGAGCAACAACGTCAGCGTGGGCACGGAGATCGTGCAGGACAACGGTGAGCTGACGCCGCACTCCGAGCAGTTCCAGCTGTTCGGCACTCCGGGCAGGAACCTCTTCGAAGGCGTGCTCGGCGCCGGTGTGTACTACCCGGTGCTCGCGTTCGTCGTCACCGCGGCGGTGTTCCACGTCATCCTGACGAAGACCAAGTTCGGCCGGCACATCTACGCCGTGGGCGGCAACGAGACCGCGGCCAGGCTCTCCGGCGTCAACGTCGCGGCCGTCCGCATCGCCGTGTTCACCTTGTGCGGCATGCTCGCCGACTTCGCCGGCCCGATCGACGCCGCGTACAGCTCGCAGGCCGACCCGCAGGCCGGCCAGATGTACGAGCTCGACGCCATCGCCGCGGCCGTGATCGGCGGCGCCGCGCTCAAGGGCGGCCGCGGCAGCATGATCGGCACGTTCGTCGGTGCGCTGATCCTCACCCTGCTCGACAACGTCCTCGGCCTGAACGCGGTCAGCGACAACATGCAGCTCATCATCAAGGGCTGCATCGTGGTGCTCGCGGTCGTGCTGCAACGCCCGGACCTGATCTCGTCGGCCACCGCGACCGTCCGGCGGCTGTTCCGTCCCAGAGCGTCATAGGAACCCCAGCAAGGAGGCAGAACAACGATGTTTGCCAACCGCAGGCGCCTCGCCGGCGCCTTCCTGGCCCTGGCCGCCGGTCTGGCCGTCACCGGGTGTGCGTCCACCGACGAACCGGTGGCCAAGGACACCAACGCCGACGAGCTCGTCGTCGGGTACAGCCAGTCGAACAACGCCGAGCCGTACCGCGCCCAGCTCAACATCCAGCTGCAGCACTACATGAAGCGCTACCCGAAGCTGAAGCTGCTGCCCATCACCGACGCGCAGCAGGACAGCGGCAAGCAGGTGTCGCAGGTGCAGAACTTCATCACCAATAACGTGGACGTGCTGATCGTCTCCCCCAACGAGTCGGCACCGCTGACGCCGCCGGTGGAGAAGGCGTGCCAGAAGGACATCCCCGTCATCATCCTGGACCGCACGGTCAACACCGACTGCTACTCGTCGTTCATCGGCGGCGACAACGTCGAGGCGGGCCGCAAGGCCGGGGAGCTGGCCGCGAAGGAACTGCCGGACGGCGGCAACGTCGAGGCGGGCCGCAAGGCCGGGGAGCTGGCCGCGAAGGAACTGCCGGACGGCGGCAACGTCGAGGCGGGCCGCAAGGCCGGGGAGCTGGCCGCGAAGGAACTGCCGGACGGCGGCAACGTCGTGGTACTGCAGGGCATCCTGTCGAACCAGCCGCAGATCGACCGGCTGAAGGGGTTCGAAGAGGGCATCGAGTCGAACTCGAAGATCAAGGTCATCAAGAAGCGCGAAGCCAAGTGGCTCAAGCCGGACGCGACCCGGATCATGAACCAGTGGCTCGCCCAGGACCTCGACATCGACCTGGTCTACGCGGAGAACGACCCGATGGCGCTCGGCGCCTACCAGGCGGCCGCCGGCAAGGGCATGGAGAAGGACATCGAGTTCATCGGCACCGACGGGCTGGCCATCCCCGACGGCGGCATCCGCGCCGTGCAGCAGGGCAAGCTGGTCGGCACGTTCATCTACCCCACCGGCGCCGAAGAGGCGGCGAAGACCGCCAACGCGCTGGCGCAGGGCAAGAAGGTGCAGAAGGAGCAGGTGCTCGGCATCCCCACGGTGACGCAGGACAACGCCGCGGGCCTGTACAAGAAGTACGACTTCAGCGACGAGGGATAGTTACTGGTCTGCCGCATGCATGCGCCGCGTGATGGTGCCGTGATACACACGTCTGCACGACACTCGCGCGGCGGGTGCGGCGACCGTTGCCAACGCGTTGATGGGTAGGTACGGGTCATGACTGAGGTCGTGCTCGGTGTGGATATCGGCACCTTGAGCTCGAAGGGACTACTGGTCGGCCTCGACGGTCAGGTGCTGGCGACCGCGGTGCGCGAGCACGAGATGTCGACGCCGCGACCCGGCTGGGCCGAGCACGACGCAGAGCGCATCTGGTGGGGCGACTGCGTCGAGATCACCCGCGAGCTGATGCAACACGGTCACCAGGTCGTGGCCGTCGGCGTCAGCGGCATCGGCCCGTGCCTGCTGCCCTGCGACGCGGACGGCGACCCGCTGCGCCCGGCGATCCTCTACGGCGTCGACACCCGGGCCAGCGAGGAGATCGACCAGCTCACCGCGAAGTACGGTGCCGACACCATCCGCGCGCGCTGCGGCGCCGTACCGACGTCCCAGGCCGCCGGGCCGAAGCTGCGGTGGGTGCGCGACCGCGAGCCGGACGTGTGGGCGCGCACCGCGTACGTCCACATGTCGAACTCGTTCCTCACCCAGCGGCTGACCGGCGCGTACGTGCTCGACCACCCGTCGGCCAGCCAGTTCACGCCGCTGTACGACCCGACGGCCCAGGCGTGGATCCCGGAGTGGGTCGCCGACGTGGCCGGCAACCTGGCCCTGCCCGAGCTGGCCTGGCCGAGCGACGTCGTCGGCACCGTCACCGCCGAGGCCGCAGAGACGACCGGTCTGCCGGCCGGCGTGCCGGTCGTCGCCGGCACCATCGACGCGTGGTCGGAGTCGGTGAGCGTCGGCGTGAAGCACCGCGGCGACGTGATGCTCATGTACGGCACCACCATGTTCCTCATCGAGCTCACCGACTCGCTGCTCACCTGGCCGACGCTGTGGGGCACCTGCGGCGCGTTCCGCGACACGTACAACCTGGCCGCGGGCATGGCCACCTCGGGCGCCGTGACGGACTGGCTGCGGCGCATCACCGGCAGCCCGTTCGAGGACCTGGTCGAGGAGGCGCGCGCCGTCGGCCCCGGCGCCGAGGGGCTGGTCATGCTGCCGTACTTCTCCGGCGAGCGCACTCCCCTGTTCGACGCCGACGCCCGCGGCGTCGTCGCCGGGCTCACCCTGCGGCACGGCAGGGAGCACCTCTACCGGGCCGCGCTCGAGGCGACCGCGTTCGGCGTCCGCCACAACCTGGAGGCGATGGGCGACGCTGGCGGCGAGGCGCGCCGGCTGGTCGCCGTCGGCGGCGGCACGAAGGGCGGGCTGTGGACGCAGATCGTGTCCGACGTGATCGGGCAGCCGCAGCAGCTGCCGCGCAGCACGGTCGGTGCGGCGTACGGCAACGCGGTCCTCGCCGCGTTCGGCAGCCGCGCGGTCACCGAGCCGGAGACCGAGCGCTGGAACCCGGTGGAGCACGTCGTGGAGCCGAACCCGGCGCACGCGGAGGCGTACGACCGGCTCTACCAGCAGTACCGCGACCTGTACCCGGCGACCAAGGACATCACGCACACGCTTGCAGCGATCCAGCGCGAGGGCGTCGGCTGACCGGTCACCGGTCGGTGCAGCCGGCGACGGCGGTCTCCTTCACCGGCACCTCGGCCGCCGCGCGCCGGCGGCGCAGGGGCGCACGGCTGGACACCCACGAGCCGGACAGGATGAGTGCGAGGCCGAGCACGCTGTTCCAGCCGAGCGGCTCGTGCAGGATGGTCGCGCCGTAGCCGAGCGCGACGGCGGGTGCGAGGTACGACACCAGGCTCGCCCTGGCCGGGCCGGCGTCCTTGATCAGCCGGTTGTAGATCACGAACGCGCCGCCGGTGCCCACCACTGCGAGCACCACCACGGCCGCGGACGCCCCCAGGTGCAGCTCGTGCGGCACCTGGAACGCTGCCACCGGCGCGATCAACACCGTGGCCGTGGTCAGCGTGGCGCCCGTCTGGGCGAGCGGCTGCACACCGGTCATCGTCCGCTTCGCCCACCACGCGCCGAACGCGTAGCACAGCGCGGCGCCGAGCATCATGGCCACGGCCGCCGGGTCGACGTCGCCCGACCCGCTCGGGCCGACCACGAGGGCCACACCGACGAACCCGGTGACCGTCCCCGCGATCGAGGTCAGCGCCGGCCAGCCCTGCCGCAGCAGCGGCATCAGCACGACCAACCACAGCGGCTGGCTCGCCACCAGCACGCCGGCCAGACCGGACGCCAGCTGCTGCTCCGCCGTACTGATCAGGACGAACGGCACCGCGACCTGCGTGGCCGCGAGCAGCGGCAGCGACCGCCAATGGCCGCTCAGCGTCCGCCAGTGCCGTAGGCCGAACGGCACGACGACGGCGGCGGCGAGGAACACCCGCAGGAACGCCACGAACGCCGGCTCGAAGCCGGTGAGGCCGAGCGCGATCAGCAGGTACGACGAACCCCAGATCCCCGCGAGCAGGCCGAGCAGCAGCCAGGAACGTACACTCATGGTTGCCATCCTCACCTGCGTCGGTCAACAGCGGAAGTGCCCGCTTGCTACATGGGCCGTAAGCGAGACTGTCGACGTGTCCCCGTGCATCAGAGGGCCCGGACGGCGGCGACGAGCTTCGTGATCGTCTCCTTCGCGTCACCGAACAACAGCGTCGTCTTCTCGTCGTGCAGCAGCTCGTTCTCCACCCCGGCGAAGCCGGGCCGCATCGACCGCTTCAGGAACACGATCGACCTCGCCTCGTCGGCGGAGAGGATCGGCATGCCGTAGATCGGCGAGCCCTCCACCGAACGTGCCGCCGGGTTCACCACGTCGTTCGCACCGACCACCAAGACGACGTCCGCCGTCTTGAACTCGGGGTTGATGACGTCCATCTCCTTGAGCTTCTCGTACGGCACGTCGGCCTCCGCGAGCAGCACGTTCATGTGCCCGGGCATCCGGCCGGCCACCGGGTGGATCGCGTAGCTCACCTCGATGCCGCGCCCCTCCAGCTCGTCCGCCAGGTCGCTCAGCGCGTGCTGCGCCTGCGCGACGGCCAGCCCGTAGCCGGGCGCGACGATCACCTTGCGTGCGTAGCCGAGCAGGATCGCGATGTCCTCGGGGCCGGCAGAGCGCACCGGCCGGTCGGACATGGTGGTGTCGCCGAGCGTGGAGCCGCCGGCGAACGCGCCGAACAGGATGTTCGCCAGCGACCGGCCCATCGCCTTCGCCATCATCTGTGTCAGCAGGCTGCCGGACGCCCCGACCAGCGTGCCGGCGACGATGAGCAGGGTGTTGCCGAGGACGTACCCACTCGCCGCGACGGTGATGCCGCTGCAGGCGTTCAGCAGCGAGATGACGATGGGGACGTCCGCACCGCCGACCGGGAGTACGAGCATCAGGCCGAGCGCCAGGCTCACCACGAACAGCGGCAGCGCGGCCGGCAGCGCACCGCCGAGCGGTACCCACACCGCGCCGGCCACCGCGAGGACGAGCAGCGTGCCGAACACCCAGCGGCCGCCGGGGAAGATGACCGGCCGGCCGGTCATCAGCTCCTGCAGCTTGGCGAACGTGAGCACCGACCCGGCGAACGTGACCGCGCCGATGAACACGGTGAACGCGGCCACCACCTGTTGCGACACCGCGGCGGCCGCGCTCGCCTCCGAGATCTCCAGCACCGCGATGAGCGCACCCGCGGCGCCGCCGACACCGTTGAAGATCGCCACCATCTGCGGCATGCCGGTCATCGCGACCCGCCGGGCGGCGACCAGACCGATCGCCGCACCGACGACGATCGCGGCGAGGATCGGCGCCAGCCGCTCCGGCCGTTCGACGAGGAAGACGACGACCAGCGACACCAGGGCCCCGGCCGCACCGATCACGTTGCCAAGTCGGGCCCGCTTCGGCGAAGAAAGACCCTTGAGCGCGACGATGAAACAGACCGCGGCGAGGAGGTACGCCAGCGAGGATCCCGTGGCATTCATGCCGGCGGCTGCTTCCGGTCGCCGCGGCTGCCGCGGAACATGTGCAGCATCCGGTCGGTCACCACGAAACCGCCGACCAGGTTCACCGTCGCCAGCGTCACCGCGAGCAACGCGAACACGAACCCGACGGTGGACTCGACCCGCGCGGCGATCGCCACCGTACCGACGAGAACGATGCCGCTGATCGCGTTGGACCCGGACATCAGCGGCGTGTGCAGCGTCGACGACACCTTCGAGATGACCTCGTACCCGGTGAACGCGGCCAGGACGAACACGGTCAACAGCGCTACGCCGTCCATCAGCTCTCCTCTTCGAGCAGCGACCGGGTGGGTTCGTGCCTGATCTCGCCGTCGGCCGTCACACAGCACCCGGCGAGCACCTCGTCGTCGAGGTCCGGCTGTACCACACCTTCGGTGGTCATCAGCAGCAGCATGCTGCTCACGTTGGTGGCGTACAGCTGGCTCGCCTGGCCGGGCAGCGCGCTCGGCACGTCCATGGCCCCCCACACCAAGGCGTTGCCGATGGTGACCTCTTCGCCCGCGACCGAGCCGGCGATGTTGCCGCCCTGCTCGGCGGCCAGGTCGACCACCACGGTGCCCGGCTTCATCGCCTCGACCATCTCCCTGGTCACCAGCAGCGGCGCCGTCCGTCCGGGCACCGCCGCCGTCGCGATGACGACATCCGCGTTCGCGACGTACGGCGCGAGCAGCTCCTGCTGCTTGCGCGACCGCTCCTCGGTCATCTCCCTGGCGTACCCGCCGGCGCCCTCGAGCACCGGCAGCTCCAGCTCGACGAACTCCGCGCCCAGGCTGCGCACCTCCTCGGCCGCCGCGGTACGCACGTCGTACGCCTGCACCACGGCGCCGAGCCGCCTGGCCGTGGCGATCGCCTGCAGGCCGGCCACGCCGGCGCCGAGCACCAGCACCCGGGCGGGCGGGATGCTGCCGGCGGCCGTCATGAACAGCGGGTAGAACCTGGGCAGCTTCTCCGCCGCCACGATCGCGGCGCGGTAGCCCGCCACCAACGCCTGCGACGACAGCGCGTCCATCGACTGGGCGCGCGAGATCCGCGGCACCAACTCCATGGCGAACGCCGTGTGCCCCTTGTCGCGCAGCGTCTTGACCAGCTCGAGCTCGCTGCGGGTCGGCAGGAACGACACGGTCACCGCACCGGCGTCGAGCCGGCCCACCTGCTCGACGGTCGGCGCCCGTACGCCGACGAGCACCCGGGCACCGTCGACGGCGCCTTCGGTGACCCGCGCACCGGCCGCCTCGTAGGCCGCATCGGGATAGCCGGCCGCGCTGCCCGCGCCTGGTTCGACGGCGACGGTCAGCCCGGCGTCGACCAGGCGCTCGATCGCACCTGGCACGAGGGCGACGCGTCGCTCGCCTGGCGTCGTCTCCCGCGGCACCGCGATCGTCACAGCTCGACACCATAACTGCGGTGGCCTGGCCGGCCAACCCTTCGATGGCGCTGCAGCAACGCTCACGACCGTACACGACGGCGTTAAGCTGGACTGATGATCGACGTGCACCGACTCGGTGTGCTGCGCGAGGTCTCCAAGCACGGCAGCCTGGCCGGCGCGGCGCGTACCCTGCACCTCACGCCGTCCGCCGTGTCGCAACACGTGGCGGCGCTGGAGCGCTCGGTGGGCACGACGGTGATCGAACGCAGCACCCGCGGCGTCCGGCTCACCGCCGCCGGTCAGCTGCTCGTCGAGACGGCGGACACGGTGGCCGGCGAGCTCTCCGAGACCGAGCGGCGGCTCTCCCAGCTCATCGACGGGCACGCCGGCCGGCTCGCCATCGCCACCTTCTCCAGCGCCGGCCAGGGTTTCCTGCCACCTGCGCTGCTGCCGATGGCCGCCAGGCAGGACGTGGATATCCGGGCCATCGAGGCCGAGCCGGCGCCTACCGTCGAGCTGCTGCGCTCGGGTGAGGCGGACGTCGCGCTCGTCTACCACTTCCGCACGAAGACGCCGCCGCGCAAGTGGCGCGACCTGCGCTACGTACCCCTGGTGGAGGACCACGTGCGGGCGGTGCTGCCCGCGCACCACCCGCTGACCGAGCGCGACGAGATCCGGCTCGCCGACCTGACGGACGAGTGGTGGGTGCACGGCTGGGGCGAGTGCGGCGAGGCGATGGAGCAGGCCGCGGGCTACGAACCGAAGGTCGCCTGCCGCGGCAGCGACTACTTCTTCATCCAGACCATGGTCGCCGCGGGTATCGGCGTCGCCCTCATCCCGGACGTCGCGCTCGGTATCGTGCTCGACCAGGTGGAGATCCGCGCGGTGCGGCCGGCGCCGGTACGGTACATCGGCGCGCTCCTGCCGGCCGGCCGCCGCACGTCGCCGCTGACTGAGGAGCTGATCGAACGACTGCAGGGGGCGACCGCAGACGGCACCACCCGTGCGGTGCGCACCGGACGTACGACACGGAGGTGACGGGTGCGCGGTGACGGCGACGGTTGGGTGACCTGCGGACTCGGCCACCCACACTGGGGCAGGCACGGCGCGGCCGGACTCCTCCTGCGCAGCGCCGACCGACCGCATCGTGTGGTGCTCATGCAGCTGCGCGTGTCGTGGAGTCATCACGGCGGCACCTGGGGGTTGCTCGGCGGCGCGCGCGACAGCCACGAGTCCGCGGTCGACACGGCACTGCGGGAGGCGGCGGAGGAAGGCGACATCGACCCCGGCGAGCTCGACGTGGTCGCGGCCTACGTGGACGACCACGACGGCTGGAGTTACTCCACCGTCGTCGCCGACGCGCCGAGCGCGTTCACGGTGCGTCCGGGCAACGCCGAGACGGAGGAGCTGCGCTGGGTGCCTGAGTGCGAGGTCACGGCACTCGACCTGCATCCTGGTTTCGCCGTCACCTGGCCGACGCTGTGTACCGTACCGGGGGCTCCGCGCGTGGTGGTCGACGCCGCCAACGTCGTCGGCAGCCGTCCCGACGGCTGGTGGCGGGACCGGCTCGGCGCGGCCAGGCGGCTGCGCGACGGCCTGGGCCAGCTCGCGGCACGCGGCCTGTCCGCGGACCAGCTCGCGTCCGCCGGCCTGTCCCCCGGCCACCCGGGCAACTGGTTCGCCGACGTCGACATGGTCGTCGAGGGCGCCGCCACCCCACTCGCGAACGAACCGCTACCAGGCGTACGCACCGTCGCCGCCCCCCGCTCCGGCGACGACCAGATCGTCACGCTAGTCGCCGAACACGCCCGCCTCCCCGACCGCCCCACGGTCGTCGTCACGGCCGACCGGGCGCTCCGCACCAGGTGCGCAAACGCGGACACCCACGCCGTCCTCGTCGGCCCCAGCTGGCTACACGGCATCCTCGACACCCTGTAACCCCGGCACGCCAGGACCGGGCGCTGGCGCCGGCGCGCACCTGCCGCCGCGATCGCCAGGGGCGACAGCATGCCTGGCCCGCCCCGTGCCGACGCACGCCTGCCACCGCGGTCGCCCGAGGCGACAGCGCGCCCTGCCCCAACCACGACGCCCCGCCCGGCGCCGCGATCGCCCAAGCGCAACCTGCCCGGCCCCTGACCACCACGGCGCACGCCTGTTGCCGCGATCGCCCAGGCGGCAGCGCGCCCTGCCCCAACCACGACACCCCGCCCGGCGCCGCGATCGCCCAAGCGCAACCTGCCCGGCCCCTGACCACCACGGCGCACGCCTGTTGCCGCGATCGCCCAGGCGGCAGAAATGCCTGGCCCCAAACCACGGCGGCGCGTGCCTGTCGCCGTAATCGTGTGGGCGACAACGTGCCCGGCCCCCGACCAGTACGGGGCCCGTGGCCGCGATCGCCCGGGCAAGAACGTGCCCGACCCCGGAACCACGGCGATGCGCACATGTCACCGCGGTCGTCCGAGCGACAGACTGCCGGCCGAACTATGGCGGCGCGCGCCGACCGTGGCCCGGCCGCCTGCCGCCGCGCGCGGCGCTCCGGGGCGGCTGGGAACACGCGCTGTGACTGCGCTCGCCGGCCTTGGCGTCGGGCCTGGGTGACAACACTGGGGTCTCTTCTGTAGGTTTTTCCAATCGGATCAGTCGGTAATGTCGGAGGAATAGAGAAGTGCGGAAGCTCTTGCTCCTTGCGCTCGTGGGGCTCGGTGCCCAGCTCGTCGACGGCAGTCTCGGTATGGCCTACGGGGTTACATCCACGACGCTGTTGCTTGCCAGCGGCGTCGCGCCGGCAGCTGCGTCGGCGACTGTGCATCTCGCTGAGATCGGTACCACGCTGGTCTCCGGCGCCTCGCACTGGAAGTTCGGCAACGTGGACTGGAAGGTCGTCGCGAAGATCGCGCTGCCAGGTGCGATCGGGGCGTTCGCCGGCGCGACGTTCCTCAGCAGCCTGGACACCGCGACAGCCGAGCCGGTCATGTCGGCCATCCTGCTCGTGCTCGGGATCTACATCCTGGTCCGGTTCACCGCCTGGGGCACCCGCAAGGGCCAGCTGGGCAAGCCGGTGCGTGCCTGGTTCCTCGCCCCGCTCGGGCTGTTCGGCGGGTTCGTCGACTCTACCGGCGGTGGCGGCTGGGGGCCCGTCTCCACACCCGCACTGCTCGCCACCGGGCGGATGGAGCCGCGGAAGGTCATCGGGTCGGTCGACACCAGCGAGTTCATCGTCGCCCTGGCGGCGAGCGCTGGGTTCCTGATCGGCTTGGGCCACGAGGGGATCTCCGTGATCCCCGTACTCGCGCTGTTCCTCGGTGGCCTGGTGGCCGCACCGATCGCCGCCTGGCTCGTCCGGCACATCCCCGGCCGGGTGCTCGGCTCACTCGTCGGCGGCATGATCATCCTGACCAACACCCACACGATCCTGAACTCGAGCTACATCGCCGCGCCGGTCGGCATCCGCACCGGCGCGTACCTCGTCATCCTGCTGCTCTGGGCGATCGCCATCGCATGGTCGATCGACGCGTACCGCAGGGAGAAGCGGGAGCTCATCGCCGAGGTCGAGCTCGCCACGGCGCACGCCGACGAGCACGTGTAGCCGGCTCAGACGTCGCGGCCGGCGCGCACGGCGGCGAGCCACTCGAGCGCGACGTCGCTGTGCCCGTCGAGGCGTTCCTCGATGCCCACGAGGAACGTACGGTCCCCGTGGTTGCGCAGCTCCTCGAGCACGACGGCAGGGTCGCCGGCCTCGATCTTCTTCAGCAGCCGGCGGTGCCGCGCGACGTCCTCGAACAGGTTCTCCATGTCGTGCCGCGCACGCCGGTTCAGCGCGATGCACAGCAACATCTGCATCTGCATCCGCCGGTACGCGTCCTCGAGCCTGCGGTGCCCGGCGAGGCCGATCACGGAGACGTGGAACTCGAAGGCACGCTCGGCGAGCATTGCCGCGTCGTCCGCCTCCGCGGCCTCGACCATCGCCGCGAGGGCCGCACGGCTGCGCTCCAGCCGGGCCGGGTCGCGTACGGGGATGCCGAGCCGGACGGCGAGCCGCTCCAGCTCCCTGCGCATGGTGAAGATCTCGTAGACGTCGTGCAGCGTCAGCGGCATGACGATCGCACCGCGCCGGGGCTGCGAGACGATCAGGCCCTCCTGCTCCAGCAGGCGTAGCGCCTCCCGCAGCGGCGGCCGGCTGATGCCGAGCTCGTGGGTGAGCTGGTTCTCCACCACCCGGGCACCCGGCGCCAGGTCGCCGCGCAGGATCATCCGGCGCAGCGTCTCGAGCGCGAGCTCGACGAGGCTCGGCGGGTTGGTGATCCGCGGCGCCCGGGCACTTGCCCCAGAAACCCCGGAGTCGCTCACAGCTGGAGTCCTCTCCGCGACGAGGTCTTGTCCGTAACGCTTGTCTGCTGTAGACAATAGGCTAACAGTCGACGCAGGAGCGCGCATGACAGAGTCGTCAACCGCGGTGCCGGCACTCGACGGCGTCCGCGTCGTCGAGATCGGCGCCTTCATGGCCGCACCGTTCGCCGCGATGCAGCTCGCCGACCTAGGTGCCGACGTCATAAAGATCGAGAACGTCGAAGGCGGTGACCCGGTCCGCGCCACCGGGCCGTTCCTCGACGGGCACAGCTCCCCGTTCGTCCGGCTCAACAGGAACAAGCGCTCGATGGCGCTCGACCTCAAGGCCGACGCCGGCAAGGACGTCCTGCGGACCCTGCTCCGCGAGACCGACGTGCTGATCCAGAACCTCCGGCCGGGCACGCTGGCCAGGCTGGGTTTCGGCTACGACGCCGTCCGCGAGCTGAACCCGCGCCTCGTCTACGTCTCCGTCTCCGGCTGGGGGCAGGACGGCCCGCTCGCCCAGCTGCCCGGCCTGGACATCATGGCGCAGGCGCGGTCCGGCCTGATGAGCGTCACCGGCGAGCCAGACGGCGGGCCGGTCAAGGTAGGCGTGCCGATCTGCGACCTGGTGTGCGGCCTCTACGGCGCGCTCGGCGCCATCTCCGCGCTGCAGGCGCGGGCGCGGACCGACGAGGGCCAGCACGTCGACGTCTCGCTGTTCGAGGCCGGCGTGTCGTTCGCCATCTGGGAGGCCGGCAAGTACTTCGCGACCGGCGAGCCTGGCGCCCGGCTCGGCTCGGCGCACCAGTCCACGGCCCCTTACCAGGCGGTGCGAACCAGCGACGGCTGGATCACGGTCGGCGCGGTCACCGACAAGACCTGGGCCGCGTTCTGCGGCGCACTGCAGCTGGACGACCTGCAGGACGACGCCAGGTACGCCAACGCCTTCGACCGGCAGGCGAACCGCGACACGCTCATCCCGGCGATCGAGGCCGTCACCACGACGCGGACGGCCACCGAGCTGGTACGCATCCTCGACGAGGTCGGCGTACCGTGCGCTCCGATCGCGACCACCGACCAGGTGTTCACCGACGACCACCTCACGGCGCGGGACTACTTCTGGGATGCGCCACACCCACAGCTCGACCCGGTCAGGCAGCTCGGCTCGCCGCTGCGGCTGTCCGACACGCCCCCGGTGCGCCGGGCGGCCGGGCCGGTGCTCGGCGGCGACACCGTCGCCGTGCTGACCGAGTTCGGCCTGCCACCCGGTGAGATCGACGAGCTCGCCCGCGCCGGCGTCGTCGGCGTGCGGGAGAGCGCACCACCGGCAGCTGAGGCCGTACTACCCGACCCGGACTAGGGAGGCCGCGCATGCCAGAAGTTGCCCGACCACTCCGTTGACCGCCCGTAGCGGGCTGTTGGACGAACGGGGGCGCACACCGAACAGCGTTGTTCAGCAGTTCCGACGAACCCTGGAGGAACAGCAATGCGCCAAGACAACAGCAGACGATTCTTCGCGCGCCGGGTGGGCGCGCTCGCGGCGGCGGTCGCCGTCACCACGCTCAGCGGATGCAGCGGCGGCTCCGGCGACGGTGGCGGTGGCGGCGACTGGGCACCCACCCAGGACGTCACCATGGTCGTGCCGTTCGCCCCCGGCGGCGGCAGCGACATCTTCGGGCGGGCAGTGCAGGGCGGCATCGAGAAGGTCGAGCCCGACGTCAACGTGCAGGTGGAGAACAGGGACGGCGGCAGCGGCGCCGTCGGCTACTCGTACTTCCTCTCCAAGCGCGGTGACCCGCACTACCTGCTCCCGTCGGAGACCACAGGCGTCGCTCTGCCGCTGGTCACGAAGACCCCGTGGAAGTGGACCGACTTCACTCCCATCATGCAGATCGCGCAGGACGTCAGCCTGCTCTTCGTGCCGAAGGACTCGCCGTACAAGGACCTGGACTCGGCCATCGCCGCCGCGAAGAAGGAGAAGCTGCGGGTCGGGATCGCCGGCACCACGAGCCCGGACGGCGTCAACACCAGCCTGATCGAACGTGACCAGGACGTGAAGTTCAACCGGGTGGTCTTCGACTCGGGCGGCGAGATGTCCGCAAGTCTGCTCGGCGGCGACATCGACATCGGCATCCTCAACCCGAGTGAGATCATCGGACAGCTGAAGGCCGGCAAGGTGCGCGCGCTCGCGGCGTTCGCGGACGAGCGGTACGAGAGGGCACCGCTCGACGAGATCCCCACCGCCAAGGAGCAAGGCGTGGACGCCGCCTTCACGCAGTATCGCGGTGTCTTCGCCACCGGTGACATCACCGAGGAGCAGCGCGCGTACTGGGAGAGCACGATCGTCAAGTGGACGAAGTCGGCGCACTACGAGAAGTACGTCGAGTCCAACCACTTGGATCCACAGCAGCGCAAGGGCAAGGAGTTCGAGAAGTTCCTGAGGGCGTACCAGAAGGAGCTCGAGCCGATCGTGGAGAAGGGCTGACGGTCGGCTCCGATGCGCAAGCACACGGGAGAGCTGATCTTCGCGGCCGCGCTCACCGCCTTGGGGGTGGCCATGGCGGTGAGCGCGGGCGGCTACCGGATCTTCGGTGCCGGTGGCCGGATCGCACCTGGCTTCACTCCCCTGCTCGCGGGCGTCGCACTGGCCGGGTTCGCCGCCTGGGCGCTCGTCGAGACGGTGGTGAAGATCAGGCGCACGCCGGCTGCCGACAGCCAGCCGTCGCCGACGCAGCCGGACGACGTGGCCGAGGGTGCCACTGCGGCACCCGCGTCCGGCAGTGCGGCGCCGACCGAGCGGCGCGCTGCCCTGGTGTTCGCGATGATGCTGGGCGCGATCCTGCTCAGTGTGGTCATCGGGTTCCTCGCCTCGTTCGGCGTGCTCATCCTCGCGCTGCTGTGGTTCGTGGAACGGGAGAAGCCGTGGCTGGCGATCCTGATCAGCGTCACCTCGGTGCTCACCGCCTGGCTGGTGTTCGTGCAGCTGCTGCAGATCCCGCTGCCGGACGGCATGATCGGCCTGCTCGGGAGGGTATGAGATGGATCTCCTCGAGCAGATCGCGCTGGGCTTCACCACCGCGTTCACGGCACAGAACCTGGTCTACTGCCTGGCGGGCGTCATCCTCGGCACGGTCATCGGCATGCTGCCCGGGCTCGGCTCGGCGACCGGTGTCGCCCTGCTGCTGCCGTTGACACTGTCCCTCGAACCGGTCACCGCACTCATCATGCTCGCGGGGATCTACTACGGCTGCCAGTACGGCGCGTCGATCAGCTCCATCCTCATCGCCACCCCGGGCGACTCCGCGAGCGCCGTCGTGACGCTGGACGGCTACCCGCTCGCCAGGAAGGGCAAGGCGGGTCAGGCACTGGCCACGGCCGCGATCGCGTCGTTCGTGTCCGGCACGCTGACCATCATCCCGCTCATGACACTGGCGCCGGTGTTCGCGAACATCGCACTGGACTTCGGGCCACCTGAGATGTTCGCACTGATGCTCGTCGGCATGGCCAGCATCGTCGGCTTCGGTGGCACGTCGCAGGCGAAGGGCCTGGCGATGGCCGCGTTCGGCATCGTGTTGTCGACCGTCGGCATCGACGCCCAGACCGGGGTCGCGCGGTACACCTTCGACCAGATCGTGCTCAGCGGCGGGATCAGCTTCCTCGGCGTCGTCATCGGCCTGTTCGCGATCTCCGAGGTGATGGGCCAGGTCGGCAAGGGCGGCGCCGACCCGATCCGCGCCAGGCTGCGCGAGATGATCATCTCGCGCGGCGAGCTGCGTCAGATCGCTCCGTCGATCGGCCGCGGCGGCGTCATCGGCTTCCTGGTGGGGATCCTGCCGGGCGCCGGTGCCACGCTGGCGTCGTTCTTCTCGTACGACCTGGAACGCCGCGTCTCCAAGCAGTCGAAGCGGTTCGGCAAGGGCATGCTGCAGGGCGTGGCCGGTCCCGAGGCGGCGAACAACGCGGCGACCAACGCCTCGTTCGTGCCCACGCTGACGCTCGGCATCCCCGGCTCTGGCACCACTGCCGTGCTGCTCGGGGCGTTCCTCATCTTCGGCGTGCAGCCTGGCCCGCTGCTGCTCAGCGAGCAACCGGAGCTGGCGTGGGGCCTGATGGCGTCGTTCTACATCGGCAACCTGTTCCTCATCCTGCTCAACCTGCCGCTCGCGCCGTTCTTCGCGTCCATCCTGCGGCTGCGCTACAGCCTGCTCTACCCGTTGATCCTGCTGCTGTCGTTCATCGGCGCCTACGCCATCGAGAACCGGATGTGGGGCGTCTGGCTGACGCTCGCGTTCGGCGTGATCGGCTACCTGATGCGGAAGTACGACTACCCCGCCGCGCCGGTCATCCTCGGGCTCATCCTGGGTGGCCTGATGGAGAAGTCACTGGTGCAGACCTCGGACATGGGCGGCGGCGACCTGACCATCTTCTTCCAGCGGCCGATCGCACTCGTACTCTTCGTGCTCGCACTCGCGGTGGTGTTCGGCCGGCCGCTCGCGCGCGGCGTACGCGGACTCGTCCGGCGCCCCGCCGCGCCCGAGGCCAGCGAAGAGACCATGGAAGGCGACCGGAAATGATGCGGCGAGAGGGAGGCGACGGTGGCTGAGGAACTGTTGACCGAACGCGATGGCGCGGTGCTGCGAGTGTTCTTCAACCGGCCCGCGCAACGCAACGCGATGACCTGGGAGATGTACGACGGACTCGCGGCCGCGTGCGCCGAGGCCAACGACGACGACACCGTGAAGGCCATGGTGCTGCGCGGCGTAGGCGACGACGCCTTCATCGCCGGCACCGACATCTCGCACTTCACCGAGTTCCAGGACGGCAACGACGGCATCGCGTACGAGGCACGGATCAGCGAGGTGGTCGGCGCACTCGAACGGGTACGGGTGCCGACCGTCGCGGCGGTGAGTGGCTACTGCGTCGGCGGCGGGCTCGCGCTCGCGTCGGTGTGCGACATCCGGGTGGCCACCACGAACGCACGCTTCGGCGTGCCGATCGCCCGTACCGTCGGCAACTGCCTGTCGATGAACACCTACTCCCTCCTCGTCAACCATCTCGGCCCGGCGCGGACGCTCGACATGTTGCTGCGCGCGCGCCTGTTCAGCGCGGAGGAAGCACACGCTGCCGGCTTCGTCGCGGAGGTGTGCACCGACGACGGCCTGGACGCGTGCGCGGCCGAGGTGACCGACCGGCTGGCGAAGCACGCACCGTTGACCATGTGGGCGGCGAAGGAGGCCGTGCACCGGTTGCGGGTCGCCGCGCTCCCCGACGGCGACGACATCGTCCGGCTGGTGTTCGGCAGCGCCGACTTCGCGCACGGCGTCAAGTCGTTCCTCGACAAGCAGAAGCCACAGTGGACCGGCAGGTGAGCCCGCTCAGCGGGGTCTTCCCCATCGCCCCGACGACCTTCCACGACGACGAGACGCTCGACCTGGACAGCCAGCGCAACGTCGTGGAGTTCCTCGTCGACGCCGGCGTCGACGGCATCTGCGTGCTGGCGAACTACTCGGAGCAGTTCTCGCTCACCGACGCCGAGCGCGACACGCTGCTCGCGAAGATGCTTCACTGGGTCGGCGGCAGGGTTCCCGTCATCGTGACCACCAGCCACTACAGCGCGCGGGTGGCGGCCATGCGCAGCCGACAGGCCGAGGAGCACGGCGCGGCGATGGTCATGCTGATGCCGCCGTACCACGGCGCCACGCTGCGGGTGCCGGCGGCGAAGCAGGCCGACTACTTCGCCACCGTAGCCGAAGCCGTCGACATCCCCATCATGGTGCAGGACGCGCCGATGAGCGGCACCGAGCTCACCGCCGCGGAGCTGGCCGGGCTCGCGGTCGAGGTGCCGCAGATCCAGTATGTGAAGGTCGAGTCGCCCGGCACCGCGGCGAAGCTGCGGGAGCTCGTCCAGCTCGCCGGCGACGCGCTCCCCGGCCCGTTCGACGGCGAGGAGTCGATCACGCTCGTCCCCGACCTGCAGGCGGGCGCGCGCGGCACCATGCCGAGCAGCATGGTGCCCGACGTACTCGGCGACGTAGTGCGCGGTTACCTCGCCGGTGACGTGGCCGCCGCCGTCGCGCGCTGGGAGGAGCACCTGCCGCTCATCCACTACGAGAACAGGCAGTGCGGCCTGCGCGCCACCAAGGTACTGATGAAGGAAGGCGGCATCATCGCCAGCGAGGCGACGCGCGCACCGTTCGGCCCGCTGCCCGCCGCCACCCGCGCCGGCCTGGTCGAGCTGGCCCGCAGGCACGACCCGCTGGTGCTGCGCTGGTCCTGAGCGCACGCCGATGGGACACAATTCGGAGCATGAAGTACGTGCTGCTGATCTGTGACGACGAGACCGCCTCGCCGACGAACGAGGAGCTCGGGGCGGACCCCACCCACCAGGCGTGGCTGGCGGACCTGGAGCGGCGCGGCGCCAGGCTCACCGGCATGCGGCTGCGCCCGGTGGTGGACGCGACCACGGTGCGGGTCAGGGACGGCGAGACGCTGATCTCGGACGGGCCGTTCGCGGAGACCAAGGACTTCGTCGGCGGCTTCGTGGTCGTGGATTGCGCGAACCTCGACGAGGCGATCGCGATCGCCGCCGGCCACCCCTACGCGCGCTGGGGCGGCATCGAGATCCGCCCGGTCTGGGAATGACCGGACACGACCCGGTACGGGCGGCGGTCGACGCGGCGTACCGGGACGAGTGGGGCCAGGTGATCGCGACGCTGATCGGGCTCACCGCGGACTGGGACCTGGCCGAGGACTGCGCGCAGGATGCGTTCGCCGCCGCCCTGGCGACCTGGCCGCGCGACGGCGTACCGCGCCGCCCCGGCGCCTGGCTGACCACCACCGCACGCAACCGCGCCACCGATCGGCTGCGCAGGGACGCGGCCGGTGCCGCCAAGCTCCGTCAGCTCGCCGTGCTGAGCCGCGACCGGGAAGAACCACAGGCGGAGGACATCCCGGACGAGCGGCTGCGGCTGATCTTCACCTGCTGCCACCCGGCGCTGCCGTTCCAGGCCCGGGTGGCGCTCACCCTGCGCACCCTGGCCGGCCTGACCACGGCGGAGATCGCGCGGGCCCTGCTGACCGCCGAGGCCACCATGGCGCAACGGCTGGTGCGGGCGAAGCGCAAGATCGCCGAGGCCGGCATCCCGTACCGGGTGCCGCCCGCCGAGCTGCTGCCGGACTGGCTGGCGGCCGTGCTCGCGGTGCTCTACCTGATCTTCAACCAGGGCTACGACGACGAGGACGGCCACCGCGACCTGTCCGGCGAGGCCGTCAGGCTCGGCCGCGTGCTGGTGCGGTTGCTGCCGCACGAACCCGAGCCGCGCGGGCTGCTCGCGCTGATGCTGCTGCACGGGGCACGACGCGCGACGCGCACCGACGCCCAGGGGGTACTGGTCACGCTCGAGCACCAGGACCGCTCCCGGTGGGACCGGCCGCTCATCGCCGAGGGCGTGGCGACGCTGGACGCGGCGCTCGCCATGAAGCGTGCCGGGCCGTACCAGGTGCAGGCGGCCATCGCCGCCTGCCACGCCACCGCGCCGGACGCGGCGAGCACGGACTGGGCGCAGATCGCGATCCTGTACACCGAACTGACCAGGCTGGCGCCGTCCCCGGTGGTGGACCTCAACCGCGCGGTGGCGGTCGCCATGGCGGACGGCATCCCGGCCGGCCTCGCCCTCGTCGACGAGATCGCGGCGTCCGGCCGGCTCGGCGACTACCACCTGCTGCCCGCGACCCGGGCCGATCTGCTGCGCCGCGACGGCCGTGCCGCCGAGGCGAGGACCGCGTACGAGGAAGCCATCCGACTGGCGCCCACCGAGGCCGAGCGCCGTTATCTCGCCGGCCGGCTCGAAGAGCTCTAGAAAATCCGCGCCCGGTGTCGATCCCGGGGCGCGTCCTTCGTCGGTGGGTCGAACCACCACGAGAATGAAGGGGACAGTCCGATGAACACAGAAGCGACATCATCGGCACCTGCCGTCGTCGACCGTGCCAGCTTTCAGGCCGAGCTGAACGCGCTGCGCGCCAGGGAGAAGGCGCACACCCGCGAAGGTGACGCGATCGCGGCCGCCCGCCGCCGCCTGCCGATGGTCGAGGTGGACGCCACCGTCCCGCTGGTCGGCAAGGACGGCCGCGTCCGGCTGCTCGACGTCTTCGAGGGCCGCCAGCAGCTCGTCGCCTACTTCCACATGTGGTACACCGGCCGGCCCGCCGCCGACCAGTGCGAGGGCTGCACGTTCTTCAACGGGCAGGTCCACGAGCTGTCGCACCTGCACTCCCGCGACGTCACCTACGCCACCCTCTGCCAGGGCCCGTACGAGGAGAGCGTCCGCTACCGCGACTTCCTCGGCCTGGACATGCCCTGGTACTCGGTGCAGGAGTCCGCGGACGCACTGCTCACCGGGCGCACGGTCGGCATGTTCCACCTCGTCTGCTACCTGCGGCAAGGCGACCGCGTGTTCGAGACCTACTGGACCACGGGCCGCGGCGTCGAGGCGATGGCACCCAGCTACGGGCTGCTTGACCTGACCGCGTACGGGCGGCGCGAGGCGTGGGAGGACTCGCCGGACGGCTGGCCGCAGGAGTGGGACGCCGACGGCGGGCCGTTCCGCATCGCCGGGCGTCCCATCGCCCAGTGGCCGCGGCTCGAGGCCGGCCACTCCGACGACCTCGGCAGCACGCACGGCACCGGAGAGACCAGGGCGTCATGCTGCTGACGGCACGGCAGAGGGGCCGCGTCCGAAGACGCGGCCCCTGCCGTCTGGTGACTGTTGCGGTGCGGGTCAGCTCGGGCTGCCGCCGGTGAGCTTGTCCCGCAGAGCCTGCAGCGCCTCGTCGGAAGCGAGCGCGCCCGCCGCCTCGTCCTGGTTGGACGAGTACTGGCTGGCACCGCCGCCGCCACCGCTGCTGCTGCTGCTACTACTACTACTGCTGCTGCTCGAGGAACCGCCGCCACCGCTCGGTGCGCCGGCCTCGTCGGCCTGAGCACCCTCCTCGGCGCGCAGCTCCTCGACCTGCTTGCGGTGTGCCTCCCAGGTGGAGTGCGCCTCGGCGTACTGCCGCTCCCACTCCTCGCGCTGCTTGTCGAAGCCCTCGAGCCACTCGCCGCTGTCCGGTTCGAAGCCCTCGGGGTACTTGTAGTTGCCCTGCTCGTCGTACTCCGCGGCCATGCCGTAGAGGGTCGGGTCGAACTCCTCGGACGCCAACACGCTCTCGGAGGCCTGCTTCAGCGACAGGCTGATCCGGCGCCGTTCGAGGTCGATGTCGATGATCTTCACGAAGATCTGCTTGCCGACCTGGACGACCTGCTCCGGGATCTCCACGTGGCGCTCGGCCAGCTCGGAGATGTGCACCAGGCCCTCGATGCCCTCCTCGACCCGCACGAACGCGCCGAACGGCACCAGCTTCGTGACCTTGCCTGGCACGACCTGGCTGATCTGGTGCGTACGGGCGAACTGCTGCCACGGGTCTTCCTGCGTCGCCTTGAGCGACAGCGAGACCCGCTCCCTGTCGAGGTCGACCTCGAGCACCTCGACCGTGACCTCCTGGCCCACCTCGACCACCTCACTCGGATGGTCGATGTGCTTCCAGGACAGTTCGGAGACGTGCACCAGACCGTCGACGCCGCCGAGATCGACGAACGCACCGAAGTTGACGATCGAGGACACGACGCCCTTGCGGATCTGGCCCTTCTGCAGCTGGTTCAGGAAGTTCTGCCTGACCTCGGACTGCGTCTGCTCCAGCCACGCACGGCGCGACAGCACTACGTTGTTGCGGTTCTTGTCGAGCTCGATGATCTTGGCCTCGAGCTCCTTGCCGACGTACGGCTGCAGGTCACGGACCCGCCGCATCTCCACCAGCGATGCGGGCAAGAAGCCACGCAACCCGATATCGAGGATCAGGCCACCCTTGACCACCTCGATGACCGTGCCGGTGACGATGCCGTCGTCGTCCTTGATCTTCTCGATCGTGCCCCAGGCGCGCTCGTACTGCGCGCGCTTCTTGGACAGGATCAGCCGACCCTCCTTGTCCTCCTTCTGGAGAACGAGTGCCTCGACGCCGTCACCAACGGTCACGACCTCCGCCGGATCGACGTCGTGCTTGATGGAGAGCTCTCGGCTCGGAATCACACCCTCGGTCTTGTATCCGATGTCGAGCAGGACCTCGTCCCGGTCGACCTTGACGACGGTGCCATCGACGATGTCGCCGTCGTTGAAGTACTTGATTGTCTGGTCGACCGCCGCCAGAAAGTCTTCTGCAGACCCTACGTCGTTGACCGCTACCTGTTGCGGCGCCGACGGGGCGGCGTCAGTGCTGCTCGTCATGTGTTCGGTTGACTCCGGTGTGGACTGGATGATCGTGCGTGTCCTGTTGTCAGCGCCCCGGGCCCTTCTCCTGCCGAGGTGAACGGGAAAACCGGTGTTCGCGGTACCCGGGTGATCGACGTGAGCGAGCGCAGCCTGCTCCGTCCGAGGTCGCGCAGGCCCAAAGCGCACAGGTCAGAATACGGTCCGCCACGATCAAGGGTCAACGAGGGGTCCCCCAACCACCTCGCGGGACCACAAAACGCAGCACAGACCGTGCCTGTCCCCTACCACTACACTGTACCCATTCCAGGCTCACGGTATGGCGTAGACGGTCCGTCACGTCGGCAGCGCCTGTTGGTCTGGCTGGGCATCGCGCTCGTCGCCTTGAACCTCCGCCCGCTGGCCAGCAGCCTCGGACCCGTACTCACCGAGGTACGGAACGACCTGGGCCTCTCCGGCGCGCTCGCCGGGCTGATCACCACCCTGCCGGTGCTGTGCTTCGGGCTGTGCGGTGTGGCCGCGCCGCCGCTGGCCGCGCGGGTGGGCATCAGGCGGCTGTGCATGATCTGCATGTTCGTCATCACCGCGGGGCTGGGCGTCCGGGCGCTCGTGCCGAGTGCCACGGTCTTCGTGCTGGCCAGCGGCATCGCACTCGCCGGCGCCGGTGTCGCGAACGTGCTCATCCCTGCGCTGGTGAAGGTGTACTTCCCGCAGCAGATCGGGCTGGTCACCGGCGTCTACACGACGCTGCTGCAGCTGGCCACCGCCGTCGCGGCGGCGGTATCGGCGCCGCTGGCGAAGACCGACGGCGGCTGGCAGTCCGCCCTCGGCATGTGGGCGCTGGTGAGCCTGGTCGCGGCCCTGCCCTGGCTCGGCCTGCTCGGCGACACCACGCCGTCGCGGCAGGCCGGCCGCGCGGTGACCGCCCGCCGGCTGGTCAGGAACAAGACCGCCTGGCTGCTCACCGGGTTCTTCGCCGTGCAGTCGGCGAACGGGTACGCCCAGCTGGGCTGGCTGCCGACCATCCTGCGCGACGCCGGCGTGGACGAGACGACCGCCGGCCTCACCTCTCGCTGGTGCCGGCCGTGGGCATGGTGGTGTCCGTGACGCTCGCCGCCATCACCGCGCGCGTGCACACGCTGTTGCCGGTCATCCTCACCGTCTGTGCCTGCTACATGCTCGGGTACATCGGATTGTTACTTACGCCGGCGGTCGTGCCGTGGCTGTGGGCGCTGCTGCTCGGTACCGGCGGTGGCGCGTTCCCCATCGCGCTGATCATGATCGGCCTGCGCAGCCGCACCGGTCAGGGCAGCAGCGCGCTGTCCGGGTTCGTGCAGGGCGTGGGCTACTTCGCCGCGGCCGGCGGCCCGTTCCTCGTCGGCGTGCTGCGGGAGAGCACCGGTAGCTGGAACCCGCCGCTGGCCCTGCTGCTCGCCTCCACGGTCGCTCTGTTGCTTTTCGGTATCGGAATCAGCCGAGTCCGCTACGTGGAGGACGAGGTCGCCGGGAAGTAAGCCCGGCCCGTTCCTGTTCGCCTAGATGGTTGATTCCTTGGTCAGTGGTCGTAGGCGGTTAGTGATCGTTTGCTGGTGACGCCGGTGGTCCAGTTGGTCCAGATGCCGGAGGTGAGGGCGAGGAGTCGCTGGGCGATGCGGGTGAAGACTCCGGTGGGT
>WHTA01000014.1 GCA_009379825.1 Streptosporangiales bacterium | reverse complement strand
CGGACGAGCACAGTCACCCTGTGGTCTGACAGGCGCCCGCCCGGTGGCCGGACGAGCACAGTCACCCTGTGGTCTGACAGGCGCCCGCCCGGTGGCCGGACGAGCACAGTCACCCTGTGGTCTGACAGGCGCCCGCGCCCGGTGGCCGGACGAGCACAGTCACCCTGTGGTCTGACAGGCGCCCGCGCCGATGGTCTGACAGGGCACCTCGCTCGCCCGGCCTACCCCGGGCTGGGCCATGGCCGCCCGTTGCTCGGCCGGACCGGGCTGCCTGGTCCACCGGGACCGGGCTGCCTGGCCGGGGCCCTGTTGCCTGGTCACCCAGCCACGCGCGCAGTGCCAGTGGCCTGACCGGAGCGGTTGCTTGGCCGCTCTAGCCTGCCGTCCCCGACCAGCCGTTCCCGGTGGCATGGCTGGGCCACGGCTGCTCGGCCGGCCCGCCCACCAATGGCGGACCGCCGGGGCGGTCTAGTTCCCCAGCAGGAACGTGGTTCCTGTGGCCCAGCTCTTGCCGTCGACGGCGGGGCCGCTGACTGTGGTCAGGGTGCCTTCCGGGCGGCCGTCGGACCACGTCGTCTTGTAAAGGTTGCCGTTGTCGCGGTTGGTGACGTAGAGGGTGTCGCCGTCGAGGAACATGCCGCCGGCGATGCTCCACCGGTCCATCTCGGACGCGACGTGGGCGGTGCCGTTCACAACGCCGCTGCGCGGGTTGAACGACCGCCAGTACAGCCGCGAGCTGCCGGACGTCGTGTAGTAGAGCCGGCCGTCGGTGTAGAGCATCCCCGTCACGGCGGACAGCTCGCCGTAGAACCCCGGCGGTGTGCCGCGGTACGTCTGCCCCGAGCCGGTCTGTACGTCGGACCACTTCGGGTCGCTGTACGGGTCGACGGTCTTGGCCTCGCCGAAGCTGTCGCCGTCGAACGTCCGCTTGCGCAGCAGGTCGTCGCGGTAGCCGTAGTACAGCGTGTCGTTCACCATGAACGCACCGCGGACGTCCGCCCACGTCCCGCCGCCGTCGACCGGCTGGTCGTCGCCAACGGTGGTGCCGTCGACGTGCCGCGCGATCGGCTCGCCGTCCGCCCCGGCCAGGTAGACGTCGCCGGGCAGCGAGCCGGTGTTCTCGTCCGCCACCGTGGCGCCGCCTGCGAACGGGAAGAACGCGACCCTGCCACGGTAGTGCTCCCTGTTCCCCGTGTAGTTCGTGTCCTGGCCGACGTAGAGCCCCGAGTCGGTCAGCCGGAGCACGTCGGCGCCCACTCCACGCGGGTGCCTGGCGCCGTTCCACTCGAGCGGTACGCCGTTACGCGGGTCGAGCGCGGCGATCCCCGGGCGCGGCACCGCACCTGGACCCGCGACGCCGCGGGCGTCCGGGCTGTTGTTCTGCCACCGCTGATGGCCGCCGACGTAGACGGACCTCGCGCTGACCGCGACGGACCGCAGCGTGTCTGCGCCGGTGTACTCGACCCAGGTCGGGGCGACGTCGCCGGTGGCGTCCGTCTCGAACCTGGTCGCGGTGTCGCAGATCTCGCCCTCACCGCCCCAGCCACCGGTGGTGGCGACGACGAGGTACGAACCGTCGGGCGAGTGGTCGACGTCGCGTACGTAGCTATCGAAGCTGTTCGCATTGCACGAGGTCTCGAACGCCGACGTCGACCAGTCCTCGTCCACGGTCGCCGCCGTGGCGCCGAGGTCGATACGGGCGATCTGGTCGCGCGCCTGCCCGTCGGCGCTGGTGAAGTTCCCGATGACGGCGAGCGAGTCGCCGTTCGGCTGCACGTCGATGGCCTTGGCGCCCACCGACCCCTTGGCCCCGGGTGAGCCCTCGCTCCAGTTGTGATGGCCGTCGAGCGCGACGGCGAGGTAGTCGTCGAGCGCGCCGCTCTCGGGGTCGAACGACGCGAGCCCGTGCCGGTTGGTGCCGCCCACCGTGCGGAAGTTGCCGCCGGCGAGCAGGTGGCCGTTCGCCTTGCGCAACGTCTTCACGGTGTGGCTGATGGACGGCGGGTCGAACCCGGGCACGACCTCGCCGGTGTCGGTGTCGAGCAGGGCGAGGTGTCGCCTTGCCGTCCCGTTGATGGACGTGAAGGTGCCGGCGACGAAGACGGTGTCGTCGGTCGGCCCGGGCAGGACGGCTCGTACGGCCTTCCCGTCCACGTCAGGTGTGAAGTCCGGGTCGAGCTTGCCGGTGTCAGGGTCGAACGCCAGCAACATGTTCCTCGGCTGCCGCTGGCTGCTGCCGCGGCTGGCCGCCTCGGTGAAGCTGCCGCCGACGACGACCTTGTCACCGACCTCGGTGATGTCGTACGTCGTGCCGTCCTTGATGTTCGGGGTGTCCGAGCTCGGCTGCTCATTCACCAGCTGGGTGGCGGGCGACGCCGACGCGGCAGGCGCGACGGCCACCAAACCCGCACCGATCAGGACACTTGAAGACAGCAACGCGGACATGCGTAGCCAAACCGGACGCACAGAACTCCCCTACGGATCACGATGCGGACGCCCCAACGAGCGCGGAAACTCTAGGGAAGACGGCGGGCACGCACGCAGCCCGAGCGACAACCGGTAGTTCAAGATCACGGATAGCAAGCAGGAAACGGCACCCTTCCGCGCCGTTCACTCAGCGTCACGCCGATGCTCACGCATCTCGTATGTCCCTGCCAGCTCCCGCCGGGCGGCGCGCCCCGAGGGGCCACGTACAGTGGTGGCGTCGCGGCCGTCTGCCACGGGTCCGCGCCGTGGCGGCCCTCGTGCGCGAGGCCGGTCGTCACCCCTCCGGCGCGCAGTGGCACACTGCACAGTGTCGAAGGCGACTTGTCAGGTAGGAAATGTCGATTTGCCGGGTAGGAGATGTCGAACAACTCGAGTAGCAGCGTGGACCTGTCCGAGGTGACGCGCGGCACACCGTCGTACGCCCTCGGTGCGGGAGCGCTCGCCGACACCGAACTGCTCCTGGCCGGCGCGTTCGCGCCGCTGCGCGGCTTCCTCGGCAGTGCCGACGTCGCCGCCGTACGCAGCGGCCGCACGCTCGCCGACGGCACCCCGTGGCCGGTGCCGATCACCCTCGACGTCCCTGACGAGGTCGCCGCGAACGTGACCACGGGCGGCGCCCTCGTGCTCGAGGACCCCGAGGGCACTCCCGTCGCCCAGCTGCAGGTCGAGGAGAGCTGGCAGGACGACGGCGTCAGCCGGCTGGCCGGCCCGGTGCAGCCGCTGCGGCCGCCGGCGGCCGGCGTGTTCCGCCGCCTGCACCGCACCCCCGCCGAGGTCCGCGCGGAGCTGCCCGCAGGCGACGTCTACGCCGTACTCGTCGACCGGCCGCTGCACTACGACACGATCGCCGCGGCGAAGCTCGCCGCGAACGGTGGGCACCTGCTGCTCCTCGTGCCGACGGCCGGTGGCCGGGAGCTGCCAGCGGAGTCGCTCGTACGTCTCGCGCTCGCGGCCGCCGCGGAGCTGGCGGACGCCACGGTGGTGGCCGTACGGCTGGACCGGCGCAGCGACGCCGACGACGACCTGCTGCTCACCGCCGCCGTGGCCGCGCAGTACGGCGCGACCGCACTGCTGCACGACCGCGACGACACGCACCTGACCGCGCACGCCGCCGTCGCGCTCGCCGCGCTGCCCGCCGTCGCGTACGACTCGAACAGCGGCTACTGGCTGCCCGCCGACGACGTCGCGGCCGACGGCCGGCTGCCGAGCCTGCCCCCGGCCGAGGTCGAGCAGCTGCTCGCCGCAGGCGACCCGCTGCCGTCCTGGTTCTCCCCCGCCGCCGTCGCCGCCGAGCTGCGGCACGTGCGCCCGCCGCTGCCCGAACGCGGCTGCACGGTGTTCCTCACCGGCCTCTCCGGCGCCGGCAAGTCGACCATCGCGGGCGCCCTGCACGACGCGCTCGCCGAGCGCGCAGACCGCACGGTCACGTTGCTCGACGGCGACATCGTCAGGCGGATGCTGTCGGCCGGGCTCGGTTTCTCCCGCGCCGACCGCGACCGCAACGTGCTGCGCATCGGCTACGTGGCCGCCGAGGTCGGCCGGCACGGCGGGCTGGCCATCTGCGCTCCCATCGCGCCGTACCGGAGCACCCGCGCCGAGGTGCGCCGGATGGTCACCGAGCACGGCAGCGGCTTCGTGCTCGTGCACGTGGCGACCAGCCTCGAGGTCTGCGAAGCGCGCGACCGCAAGGGCCTGTACGCGAAGGCGCGTGCGGGTGAGATCCAGGAGTTCACCGGGGTAAGCGACCCGTACGAGATGCCGACCGACGCGGAGCTCACGCTCGACACCGGCGAGCTGCCCGTCGAGGAGTCCGTACAGCGGATCCTCGACTACCTCACGAAGCACGGCTGGCTGCAGGACACGTCCCAGGCGACGGTGACACTGCCATGAACCTGGCGATGACGCTCGGCAGCTTCGTCGTCGGCACCGTCGTCGGGCTCACGGGGATGGGCGGCGGCGCCCTGATGACGCCGATGCTGGTGCTGTTCTTCGGCGTGCAGCCGCTGGCTGCGGTCTCCAGCGACCTGGTGGCGTCGGTGTTCATGAAGCCGTTCGGCGGCTTCGTGCACCTGCGCAGGAAGACGGTGCACCTGGGCCTGGTCAAGTGGCTGTGCATCGGCTCGGTGCCCGCCGCGTTCGCCGGCGCGCTGCTCATCAAGCTGTTCGGCCACGGCGAGGCGGTGGAGCGTGGCGTGCAGATCGCGCTCGGCGTCGCGCTGCTGCTCGCGGCCACGGGGATCGGCGCGAAGGCGTACACGTCACTGCGCGAACGCAGGTGCGGCGACGGCACCGGCAGCAAGGTGCCGAAGAGCATCGCCGTACGGCCGCTCGCGACCGTCATCGTCGGCGTGATCGGCGGGCTGGTCGTCGGGATGACGTCGGTGGGCTCGGGATCGCTCATCATCGTCGCGTTGCTCGCGCTCTACCCGGCGCTGCGCGCGAACCAGCTCGTCGGCACCGACCTGGTGCAGGCGGTGCCGCTGGTGATCGCCGCCGCCGTCGGGCACGTCATGTTCGGCGACTTCCAGTTCACGGTCACCGCGTCGGTGCTCCTCGGCGCGATCCCCGGCGTGCTGCTCGGCGCGCTCGGCTCGAGCCGACTGCCAGGCGGCATCGTCCGCCGGCTGCTGATCCTCGTGCTGGCGGCGTCCGGCCTGAAGATGCTCGGTGCGCCGAACCTGGTCGTCGTGGCCGGCACGGTCGCGGCCGCGCTCGGCACGACCGTCGGCTGGATGCTCGTCAGGCGCAGCCACGGCATGCCGGCCACCGCGCGCAAGGAACGCGCCCGCGCTCAGCGCGACGACGACGGTCAGACCTCCGTCGGCGAGGGGAACGCCTCGCAGGCGGCCAAGTCGGTCAGCGAGTAGCCGAAGGCGTTCGCGCGCGTCTCGTACCGCTCGACGAGCCGTGCGTACTCGGCCCGCCGCCACGGCACGCGGCTGCCCGCCCACCGCTGCCACAGCTCCTCGTAGCCGGCGCTCGCGTCCGCGTGGATGCCCACGGCAGGCACCTCGCCGTGCAGCCCGAGCCAGTCGGCCAGCCCGGCCAGCGTCGGTCGCGGCGCCTGCACCAGGTGCTCGTACTTCAGCACCTGTACGTCGGTGAGCCTGCCGAGGTCGCCGAACAGCGTCTGGTGTGCCGCGAACCAGTTGTCGAACAGGCTCGCCAACGACGCCGTCTTGCGCCACTTCCTGGTGGAGAGCGTGACGACGACCGGGTGGCGCACCATGATGACGAACCGTGCGCGGGGGAAGAGCGCCTGCAGCAGCCGGGTCCGCACGATCGTCGGTGGCGACTTCTCCATCAGGAAGGGTCGCGCCAGGTCCCAGTACGGCGCCCACTGCACGGCCATCCGCTCGGCGTTGGCCTCGGTGGCCAGCGGGGAGTCCTCGGTCAGGTGGGCACCGGGATCGAGCGCGAACCGGCCGGCGCCGCCGTGCACCCGGGCGGCGGGTAGGACGTCCTGCAGGTGCTGGCCCTCGTCCTCCTTCACGCCCGTACTGGACAAGCCGGATACCTCGGGATGACGTGCCAGGGTTGCCGCGAATGGTGACGTTCCGCTGCGGTGCAGACCACCGACGAACACGAACTCGTGCGTGTCGACGAGGCTGCGCCCCAGTCGCTGAGCCGGCCCCCGCTGGCCGTGCGCACCCATCCGCTCCCCTTCCTGCCGCGGCCCAGTGTGACGCGGTGCTGCACGCTGTGCTGGACAAATGGTGTGTGAGCGGTACGTAACGTGAGCGCACATAACGCCTGGGTGGCGCTTCGGCCGCTGTGTTCCACACGGGGGTGCGATCACCCGTACGGTCTTACCGTCGAGAGTTCGCCGTCACGCAACGCGCTCGACACCTGCTCGACGACCTTCGGGGGGGGGCACCGGCAGATGAGTAAGCCCGACGACACCGGACCGGATCACCTCGCAGACTATGGCTTGCTGCTCAGACGACGCTGGCGGATCGTGGCGGCCGGTCTGCTCCTCGGCGCCGTTGTCGGTTTCGTCACCATGCGGGTAGTGCCGCCCACCTACGAAGCGACCACGAACGTGCTGGTGTTGCCGACCGGCGTACCGGGCACAACGGGCAACGTCGCCGGTGGCCGCACCCAGGACGCCATCAACCTGGACACCGAGGCCCAGCTGGTCACGTCCGCCAGCGTGTCGAACCCCGCCGGGGAGCTGATGCACTCCAGGGAGACCGGCGCCGACCTGGCCGAACGGGTCGAGATCACCGTGCCGCCCAACTCCGCGGTGCTTTCGATCACCTACTCGGACAACACGCCGGCCAAGGCCGCCCGTGGCGCCCGCGCCTTCGCGAAGTCGTACCTGACGAACCGGAAGGCCACGGCCGAGCGACAGGCCGACCAGCGGGCCGAGTCACTTGACCGACAGCGCGGTCGGCTGCAGAAGAAGCTGAAGCGTCTCAACGAGGACATCGCCACGCTGCCCGAGGGGACGGAGCGCGACCTCGCCGGCGCGGAAAAGCGGTCGCTCACCTCGCAGATCTCCGACCTCGGTGAGAAGCTCACGCCGCTGCAGGACCCGTCGGTCGACCCCGGCAGGGTCATCACCGACGCCGCGCCGCCCACCGAACCCAGCCAGCCGGTCCCGATTCTGTTCCTCGTCAGCGGTGCCGCACTCGGCCTGCTCGCCGGGCTGTTCCTCGCGGTGCTGCGCGACAAGAACGACCACAGGATCAGGGACGCGAGGGACGTCACGTCGCTGCTCGACCTGCCGGTGCTCGCCGACATCGAGCTGCCCGAGGGCACCTCGGTGTGGACCAACCTGCTGCCGTCGAAGAGCGGTGCCGCGCAAGAGATACGGCAGCTGCAGCACGTCATCACCGGCGGCGCCGGGGCACGCAGGACGGTGCTGGTCACCAGCGCGTCGATCGGCCCGGCGACGCAGCTGCTCGCGGCGAACCTGACGGCCAGCCTCGCCCGTTCCGGCAAGCAGGTCATCCACGTCTGCGCCGACTTCGGCAGCGAGGCGGGCACCCGGATGCTCGGGCTGCGCAACGCCCCCGGCCTCGCCGAGGTGTTGTTGGAGAGCCGGCCGGTCGACACGGTGACACAGGTCGCGCCGGGCAACGCGCGGATCCACCTGCTCGCCCCCGGCCTGCGTACGGGCGACGCCGGCGACCTGCCCAACGACCGGCTCAGCATGCTCGTCGGGCTGCTGGCGAACCGCTACGACCACGTGGTGATCGAGGCACCGACCACCACGGTCACCGCCGACGCCCAGGCGTGGGCACAGCACAGCGACGTCGCGGTGCTGGCCGTGCAGCGGCTGCACACCCTGCGCGAGGACGCGCTCGACGCGGTGAACCAGATGGAGCTGGTCGGCTGCGAGGTGCTCGGGTTGGTCGTACTGCCGCGGCACAAGAAGAACGACGACCACAGCGTGCCGCCGGAGCGCTACCCGCACTCGTCCACCCACCCGGTGGCTGCGCCCCCGAGCCAGCACCGCGCCCAGCGGCGAGCGGCCCAGCCGCCCACGCAGCCCCAACAGCCGGCCGTCGACGAGCCCGAACAGCAGCCGGTGATGCGCGACGCGGGACGGAGCGGGTGACAGCCACCGCACAGCATCGACTCGCCACCGGAGCACGGGGGCGGATGACCGTGCGCCCCGACCGGCTGCCGACCGTGCGGTACCTGCCGCTGCCCGCCGGGTGGCCGCTCTACGCGCTGCTCGGTCTCTTCCCCGTCTGGTGGGCGCTCGGGCTCGGCGAGTTCATCCTGCCGCTGCTCGCCCTCCCGATGGCCGTCGGCATCTGGCGGCGCCGTCCGGTGCGGGTCCCCCGCGGGTTCGCGCTGTGGCTGCTGTTCCTCTGCTGGGTGGCGATCAGCGTCGCGGCCCTGAACCTGGAGGCCCCGGACACGCTCTCCGGCGACGTCGCCACCAGGACCATGGCGGCCGGTTACCGCATGGTGAACTACGTCGCCGTCACGGTCGTCATCCTCTACCTCGGCAACCTCACCGAAGAGGAGCTGCCCAAGCGCCGGGTGGTGGCGCTGCTCGGCGTCTTCTTCCTGCAGGTGGTGCTGCTCGGATGCGTCGCGTTGCTGTGGCCACAGGGCGAGTTCGCGTCCCCGTTCGAGCTGCTGCTGCCGGAGTCGCTGCGCAACAACGGGTTCGTCAGCGGGCTCGTGCATCCACAGCTCGCGCAGAACATGGCGGTGCTCGGCGACCTGTCCGCACGGCCGGCCGCGCCGTTCCCTTACACGAACGCCTGGGGCAACGTCACCTCGGTGCTGCTCGTGTGGTTCGTCGCCTGGCAGTGGGCACGCCGGACGACCGGGCACAAGGTGTTCGCCGCCGTGGGCGTCGCCGTGGCCGCGATCCCCGTCATCTACTCGGTGAACCGCGGCGTATGGATCGGCCTGCTGGTCGCGCTGGTCTACGTCGCGGCGCGGATGGCGTTGCGCGGCAACGTCCGTGTGCTCGCCGGCATCGTCACGGCGGTCGTGGTCGGTGGCGCGGTGATCGTCGCCACGCCACTGCAGGGCGTGGTGGTCGAGCGGCTGAACAACCCGCACAGCGACCAGGGCAGGTTCGCGCAGGACAAGGTCGCGGTCGTCGGCGCCCTGCACTCGCCGGTCATCGGGTACGGCAGCACCCGCAACATGGCCGGCAGCCGCCAGTCGATCGCCATCGGCAAGAGCGCTTCCTGCCCGAAGTGCGGCAACTCGTCCACCGGCGGCGCCGGCCACATCTGGCTGCTGCTCTTCGCGCACGGGTTCGTCGGCGCCGCCCTGTACCTCGGCTTCTTCGGTTACAACCTGTGGCGGCACCGGCGCGACTACACTCCGATCGGCGTGGCCGCGTCGACCGTACTCGTGCTCTCGTTCGTCTACCTGCCGTTCTACGGGGCGATCGGCATGCCGCTCACGCTGAGCTTCGTCGCCATGGGCCTGCTGTGGCGCAACGCGCAACCTGCGGGAGAGGTGGTGTCGTCGTGACGGAGCACGACCAGACGGCACGCGCCCGCTACCTGGCGGAGACCGCGCAGCTGCTGTGGCCACCGCCGGCCGTCGTCAACACCGGGCCGCGCAACGGGAACCGCGTGGTGAGCGAGTTCCTCGTGTTGCCGAGCCTGGCCGACGCACGCCTGCTGCTGCCGCTGCGCGCGCGCCGCGCAGCGGCAGCGGTGGCGCTCAGGTACGCCGAGCCGCGCTCGCTGGGACGCAAGGCCCGCGCCCACGCGATGTCGCTCGCGACCTCGACCGGTGTCGCGCAGGCACTGTTCCGCAGCCGGTTGCGCATCGAACTGCCGCTTGACGAACCGAGCGCCGAGCTGGACACCGTCGAGACGCTGCTCTGCGACGTACTCGGCGAGCAGGCGCTCGTCGGCCTGCATCTCACCAGACCGCGCGCGAACCGGAAGCCGGTCGTGCAGGCGCTCACCACACATGGGCAGCTGCGTGCGGTCGCGAAGATCGGCACCGGCGACCTCACCAGGTCGCTGGTGGCCGCCGAGGAACGCAACCTGCGCATGCTCGGTCGGCAGCGCACGACGACGTTCGCCGTCCCCAGGGTCCTCGACTTCCGCAGCTGGCGTGGCCTGCTGGTGCTGACGGTGACGGCGCTCCCCGTCGATGCGCCACGGGCGCCGGCAGCACCGGCAAGGCTCGCGGGCGTGGCGAGCGAGATCGCCGCTACCGCGACAACCGCAGAGACCGTCGCGCGGGAGAGCCGCTACGTCGCGGCGTTGCGGGTCAGGATCGGTCGGCTGCGCCAGCCCGCCGCACAACAGCTGCGGCAGGCACTCGACGCCGCGCTCGACGCCGCCGGCGACGGCACGTTGCGCTTCGGCGCGTGGCACGGCGACTTCACCAGGGCGAACCTCGCGGTGTTGCACGACAAGGTGCTGGTGTGGGACTGGGAACGTTACGGCGCCGGCGTCCCCGTCGGCTACGACCTCGCGCACTACTACGTGCAGCACGACATCCTGGCGCGGCACGACGACGTGTCCGCGTACCTGACCGGCCTGATCGACCGGTCACCCAACCTACTGGCACCGATGGCCCTCGACCGCGACGAAGCCACGCTGGTCATCAAGCTGTACCTCGTCGAGATCGCCACCAGGTACGTCGCGGACAGGCAGGACGAGATGGGCGAGCTGCACGACGTCCTCCCCGAGCTGCTCGAGTTCCTCGCCGGGCTATGAGGTGAGCTGAGTGCCGCGGTTCTTCAACGACCTGCCACCGGCCGTACGCCGTCCGGTGAGCACGGTGGTGCGTACGGCGGGCAAGTTCACCAGTAGCGCGCGAATCCTCCCGTCTGCGCTCATCGTGGGCGCGCAGCGGGCCGGCACCACGTCGCTGCACAGGACGCTGCTGCAACACCCCGCGATCCTCGGGCCGTTGCACAAGAAGGGCGTGCACTACTTCGACGTCAGCTACCCGCAGGGCGGCGACTGGTACCAGGGGCACTTCCCGCTGCGCGCCTCCGTACGTCGGCTCGCACAACGCGTCGGCGTGCCGCCGATCGCCATCGAGTCCAGCCCGTACTACATGTTCCACCCGCTGGCGGCGACGCGGTTCGCGCGCGACCTGCCGGGCGTACGGGTCGTCGTGATGCTGCGCGATCCGATCGCACGCGCCTATTCCGCGTACACGCACGAACGGGCGCGCGGCTTCGAGACGGCGGAGTTCGCCGACGCGCTCGCGCTCGAGGAGGAGCGGTTGGCCGGTGAGGAGACGCGGATCCACGCGGATGCCGGCTACATCAGCCACGCGCACCGGCACAACGCCTACCTCGCGCGCGGCCGGTACGCCGAGCAGCTCGCCAACCTAACCGCTGCGGTCGGCAGCGGCCGCGTGCACGTCGTCGACTCCGGCGACTTCTTCACCGATCCGGCAGCGACGTACCGCGAGGTGGTGGCGTTCCTCGGCCTCCCTGACTGGCCCGCGGTCCACCACGAGCAGCACAACGCGCGGCCGCGCACCGACCTGGACGCCGCGACGGCCGAACGGCTGCGTGCCTACTTCGCCCCGCACGACGAGCAGCTGGCGACGTGGTTGGGCTGGCAGCCGAGCTGGCTGCGATGAGCGAAGGAGCCGACGAGCGCACCGGAGGCGGGGGCCGCGACGCGGCCGCCCCCAGCAGCCAACCCCTCCGCGGCACCCGCCGGAGTAAGCGAGGAGGCGGTCGCGTGGCAACGCTGACCGAACGCACCGAGCTGCGCGTCGTCGCCAGGGGCGGCGCGCTCAACCTGGTGGGTGCGGCGGTCACCGGTCTCGCCGGGCTCGCGCTCACCGTGGTGGTCACCCGCCTGGTGCCACAGTCCACCGCCGGCGTCTTCTTCACCGTGACGTCGCTGTTCATCCTGCTGGTCGCCGTCGGGCAGCTGGGTTCGGACACCGGGCTGGTCTACTTCCTCGCCCGCGTCCGGGCGCTGCAGCGTCCTGCCCTGGCGCGCAGCTACCTCGCCGCCGCGATCCGCCCTGCAACAGCGGTCAGCGCCGCGGCCGCAGTGGCGCTGGCGCTGCTCGCGTCACCGCTCGCGGACATGCTCGCGGCCGACCAGCATGCGCTGGCCGTTGGCTACCTGCGGCAGGTGGCGGTGTTCCTCCCGCTGGCCGTACTCGCCAACCTCTGCCTGGCGGCGACACGTGGCTACGGCACCATGCGGCCGACCACGTTGGTGGAGAAGCTCGGCCGACCGGTCACCCAGATCGCCGCGGTCACGGCACTCGCCGGCGCAGGCGGCTACGCGCTGGCGGCCGGCTGGGCGCTGCCGTACCTGCCCGCGGCGGCCGTCGCGTGCTGGTGGCTGTACCGCATGCGCCGCAACCACGCGACGAGGGACGAACCCACCGCCTCGGTGGCCAGGGAGTACTGGAGCTTCGCGCTGCCACGCGCCCTCGCGAGCGTGGGGCAGCTCGCGCTGCAGCGGCTGGACATCCTCATCGTGGCGGGGTTGCGCGGACCGGTGGACGCGGCGGTCTACGCCGCGGCCACCCGCCTCCTGGTCGTCGGGCAGCTCGCGAACCAGGCCATCTCGATGGCCGTACAGCCACGGATCGCCGGGCTGTTGGCTACCGAGGACCCGGCCGGCGCCAACCGCGTGTACCGCTCGTCGACGGCGTGGCTGGTGCTGCTCGCGTGGCCGTTCTACCTGCTGGTCGCCGGCTTCGCGTCGCAGATCCTGTTGCTGTTCGGCCGCGACTACGTGGCCGGGCAGCACGTCGTCGTGATCCTCTGCCTGGCGATGCTCGCCGCCACCGCGTGCGGCATGGTCGACGTGATGCTCAACATGGCCGGCCGCACCACGTGGAACCTGGCCAACGTCACCGTGGCCGTGGTCGTCAACGTCACCTTGAACGTCCTGCTGATCCCCGCGTACGGGATCGTCGGCGCGGCCGTTGCCTGGGCGGTCGCCATCGTGGTGAAGAACGTCCTGCCGCTGGCGCAGATCTGGCGCACGCTCGGGCTGCATCCGTTCGACCGCGGCAGCGGCACGGCCGCCGCACTGGCCGCGGGCTGGTTCGGGCTGCTACCGCTCGGCGTGACACTTCTCACCGGCCCCGCACCGACCATGGCTGCGCTGACGGCGGCGATCGCGCTGGTGGGATACCCGTGCTGTCTCTGGCTGTTCAGGCGCACACTGCACCTGGACGTCCTTGCCCAGAGTCTGGTGCGTGAAAAGACCCAATAGGGTGGTTATATGGACGACCGCCTCTTCAGCGACCCACCGGCCGTCATCGGGCACCGCGGCTTCGGCAAAAACGCCGAAGGGCGCCCGCAGGAGAACACCGTGGCGTCGTTGCACGCAGCCGCAGAAGCCGGCGTCGACTGGATCGAGTTCGACGTGCGCCGCACGTCCGACGACCAGCTGGTGGTGCTGCACGACCCGGCGGCCGACGACGGCACGCTGGTCGTCGAGCACACGGCCGCCCAGCTCGCCGAGCTCGGCATCATCACGCTCGAGAACGCGCTGGCCACGATCCCCGTCACGATCGGCGCGGACATCGAGGTGAAGCCGTCCGCGGAGGACGCCCTGGTCGCACCGGACGACACCACCGCCGCACTGCTGTGCCCGTACCTCGCCCGCGAACGCGGCAACCGCCCGCTGCTCGTCACGTCCTTCGACCCGACCTCGTTGCTGCAGGTGCGCGAACAGGTACGGGACGTACCGTTGGGCTACATCACCTGGCTGAGCTTCCCGTTCGACATGGCGGTGGCGAGCGCCAAGCACCTCGGCGTACAGGCGTTGATGGTGCACACCGCGAGCTACGACCCGCCGAAGCTGCCCGGCAGACGCCAGCCCGAGGACGTCATCGACATAGCGCACAAAGCCGGCCTCGAACTCGGCGTGTGGGCCCCGCCGCCCGAGGAGTTGGAGCGCTACGTCGCCGCCGGCGTCGACGCCATCACCGTGGACGACGTCCCTGCGTCGCTCGACGTCCTCCGCGACCGCTCGACTTCCTAAACACACTACGTTGCGTTCCTAGCAAGATCATTTCGGTGAATTCGTGGTGACGCTCCGTTCGACGGAGCACGCGTAGAGATCTCTGCCTCCCCCTCCCGTGGCAAGGTCATGGCCACTTGCCGCTGCAGCCGACATGCCGGGCTCGCTCAGCGCTTGGAACGATCACCGATGCCCATCGGGGGCAAGAGGGGTTAGTGCATGTCGGTCGTCGACAACACTCCAGGCACTGCTGAGCCACGAACGCGTACCGTCGAAGCCAGCCGCTCGGTCATGCGCTGGCAGCGCACGTACCAGCGCCGCATCGCCTGCACCGACCTGCTCGTCGGTGCCCTGGTCGGCAGTCTCGCGTTCTGGGCACGGTTCGACGTGGTCGACTACAGCGTGCCGTACCTGGTCGGCTCCGCGCTCTTCCCGTTCGGGTGGGTACTGCTCCTCGCCGTCGTACGTGCCTACGAGCCGCGGTTCCTGTTCGTCGGCACCGAGGAGTTCCGCCGCGCTGCCGTCGCCGGCGGGATCCTGCTCGTCGGCATCGCGTTCATCTCGTACCTGGGCAAGATCGAGGTCGCGAGGAGCTGGGTGCTGCTGACCGTGCCACCGGTGACGGTGGCGACACTGGTCGCCCGTTACGCGTGGCGGAAGCACCTGCACTGGCGACGCGCGACGCGCAAGCAGTACATGCACCGGGCGATCGTGGTCGGCTACGAGCGCGCCACCGCGAACCTCTACCGCACGCTGCAGCTCAACCCGTACCACGGTCTCGACGTGGTCGGCGCGTGCCTGCCACCGGCCAGGCTCGCGACGACGACCGGTGTCATCACCGACTGCGACATCCCCGTGCTCGGTGGGTTCTGGGACGTACCAGCGGCCGTAAGGGAGTCCGGCGCCGACGTCGTCGTCGTGCTCGCCTGCCCGGAGCTCGACGGTCCTGCCATGCGACAGCTCGCGTGGGGGCTCGAGGAGACCGGCACCGAACTGCTGGTGGCACCGATCTTCCTCGAGGTGGCCGGCCCGCGGGTCAGCGTGCGACCGGTCGCCGACCTCCCGCTGATGCACGTCGAGCACACCGAGCTCACCCAGTGGCGCCGCCTGCTCAAGTCGACGTTCGACCGCATCGGCGCGGCGCTGGGGCTGCTGCTCGCCGCACCGCTGATGACCGCGGTCGCGCTGGCCATCAAGCTCACCGACGGCGGTCCGGTGCTCTTCCGTCAGGAGCGGGTCGGTTACCGCGGCAACAGGTTCGAGATGTACAAGTTCCGCAGCATGCGCATCGATGCCGAGGACATGCTCGACGACCTCCTCACCTCCAGCGACTCAGGCAGCGTCCTGTTCAAGATGCGCGCGGACCCGCGGGTCACGAAGGTCGGTCGGTTGCTGCGGCGGTTCTCCCTGGACGAGCTGCCGCAGCTGGTCAACGTACTGCGCGGCGAGATGTCGCTGGTCGGCCCACGCCCACCGCTGCCCCGCGAGGTCGAGCAGTACGAGTGGGAGGTGCACCGGCGGTTCGCCGTACGTCCTGGCATCACCGGACTCTGGCAGGTCAGCGGACGCTCCGACCTCGAGTGGAACGAGGCGGTACGACTGGACATCCGCTACGTCGAGCAGTGGTCGCTGTTGCTCGACATCCTCATCATCTGCCGCACCGTCGGCGCCGTGCTGCGCAGGTCGGGAGCCTACTGACGGCGCTGTGCGAGCACCCGCCGGCCGAACTTCAGCAACTCGACCGAGTACCGGTACGCGAGCCGGCGCGGTTCACGCATCCACCGGTACGCCCAGCACAGGCGCAGCTTGCTCACGAGCGTCGGGTAGAACTGCAGCCGCTCGGCGAGGTGGTCGATCCAGCTACCGCCGGTCATGACGACGGGGACGTCCAGGCGGCGCAGGTTGTCCACCACGAAGCGCTGCTGGTTCGGCGTGGGGATGCCGACGATCAGGAAGTCCGGACGGGCCTCGTTCACCGCTGCCACCATGCGGTCGAACGCCGCGGGCGAGTACGTGCCCGGCGTGCCCTCCTCGACGTCCAGGAAGCCGTGCATGGTGCCAGCCACGACCAGGCCGGGGAACGCGTCGCTCATCCGCCGCGCGGCCTCGTCGGCGACGCCAGGCGCCGAGCCGAGGAAGAAGACCCGGCTGCGATGCTCGGCGAGCAGGCCGAACAGCGGCCGCACGATGTCGTCGTTGGCAAGCCGCACGGGGATCCTGCGGCCGAGGATCCTGGCGGCGAGCATGATGCCCCAACCGTCGGTAAGCACCCGGTCGAACGAGTTGACCAGGTCGCGCAGCGGCGGGTCGTCGGACGCCGCCATCAGGTAGTTCGGGTTGGCGAACGTGACGGTCAGCCGGCTGCGCCGTTCCAGCGCCACGGCCACGTCCGAGCTGAACTCGGCCAACGTGGTCGCGTGTACGTGCACGCCGAGCACGTCCACGGTCGGCCGCTCGACGGCGGCTTCCTGTTCGTGCGAGTGCAGAGGTGCGCTCACCGGACTCCCGTCGGTGTGTGGTCGGGGATGTTGCGGAGCACGTCGGCCAGCCCTTCGGTCAGGTCCACCTGCGGGCGCCAGGACGTCGCACGCTGCAGTGCGGTCGAGTCGGCGACCAGGTGGCCGTCGTCACGGCGCTGCCGCGCCGGGTCGGGCACCACGTTTCGCGGTACGCCGGATAGCTCGGTCAACGTGTCGACGATCACGTCCACCGTGGTGCCCACGCCGGTGCCGACGTTGTAGGTGTGCACACCCGCCGGCAGGTCCGCGAGCCGCCGCATGGCGGACACCACGTCCAGTACGTGCACGTAGTCGCGTTGCGGCCACCGGTTGCCGAGCCGGATCTCGCCACCCAGGTCATGGCACAGCGAGGGGATCAGGTGGTCGTTCAGGTCACCGGGTCCGTACACGTTGGCCAGGCGCGGCATCGCCACCGTGCACGCCGGGTGCTCGGCGGCGAAGCCCGTCATCAGGTCCTCCCCCAGCACCTTCGTCGTGGCGTAGACGTTGCTCGGGCTGCGCGGGGCCTGCTCGGTCGTCGGCTCGTCGCGGAAGCCGTACACGGCCATGCTGGACGCGAACAGCACGCGCGCCGGTCGCTGCACACGCAGCAGGTCGAGCAGCCGGCTGGTGCTTTCGACGTTGGCGTGGTGGGTGGCTTCCGGGTGCCGCTCGCACCACAGGATGAAGTGCAGCGCGGCGAGGTGGAACACCGTGTCGGGCTCGAACTCCGCCACCGCACGGCCGGCGGCGGGGCTGTCGACCGCCTCTGTCACCACCGTCACACCGGGACCCGGTGTCGGCACCGCCTGCCCTACCGAGAGGTCGTCGACGACGAGCACCTCGGCGCCGTCGGCCAGCAAGTCACGAACCAGGGCGGAACCGATGAAACCGGCACCACCGGTGACCAGGGCACGCACTCAGTTACCTCGCAGGTGTCGATCGATGAAAGGGGCGACGACGGGACACCCTCGGCGACGAGTACATCAGTGTGCACGAAGTTGCTCGGTCAACCGAATTGTCAACGCGGCCCGACCGCCCCGGTGGTGGAGCCACTACGTAACGCACGGGTGCTACGCAGGCCGTAACGGAGCGGAGTGCAGGTGGGCACCTACCAACCGGTCGTCACCGACAGCGACGCCGGGAGCTGCCAAGCTCGTGCCGGCGTCTCTGACGAGGGGAATGATGGCACGCACCCGCCACATCGCATGCCTGCTGACTGCGATCGCCGGATGCGTAGCGCTCCTCGGCTGCCAGTCCGGTGCCGGTCAGGCACAGAAGACGAGCAGCCCACCGACCCACACCCCCACGCACTACGACGTGTCCGGCCCCGAGCCGCCTGCGCAGGGAAGCTGGCTCGGCGCCGCCGTCACGCCGGACGAGTACACGCCACCAGGCCGCATCCGCGCGTACGACGAGTTCGAGCAGGACACCGGCCGTCAGCTCGACGTCGTGCACACGTACCACAAGTGGCACGACCCGTTCCCCGACGAGGTGGACGCGTACTTCGTCTACTCCGGGCGCCAGCTGCTCACCGGCTGGGCCGGCTCGGACTGCCCGGGCATCGCCGCGGGTGAGTACGACGACCTGATCAGGCAACGGGCGAGGGAAGTGAAGGCGTTCGGCAAGCCGGTCATGCTCGCCTTCCGGTGGGAGATGGACCGACCGAACCTGCGCGGCGAGGTCGGCTCCGCGGCCGACTACGTCGCGGCCTGGAAGCGGACGAAACGGATATTCGACGAGGTCGGTGCGACCAACGTGGGCTGGGTGTGGGCACCGACCGCTGAGGGCTTCACCAAGGGCTACGCGCAGGACTTCTACCCCGGCGACGAGCACGTCGACTGGATCGCCGTGGACGCGTACACCGGCATGGAGGTGCGGCCGTTCGGCACCGTCATGGCGGCGTTCATGCGTTTCGCCCGACGCCACGAGAACAAGCCCGTGATGATCGCCGAGTTCGGTCTCTCCCACCGCGGCGGCAACCGGCCCGGTTGGCTCGCCGCCGCGCGTACCTATGTCAAGGACAACCCCGAGATCAAGGCCGTGCTCTACTTCAACGGCGACATGAACGACGGGCCCACTCGACAGTTCGCGCTGGACAACTCGGCGAGCGGGCGCAGGGCGTTCCACTCCTGGTTGTCCGACCCGTACTTCAACGTCAGGGACCATGAGGTGAAACAGCCCCGGTGACCAGCGCCCAGGCACGCCACCGCACCGACCTGCGGGTCGGCTATCTCGGCGGCCTCGGCCGCAGCGGCACGACGTTGCTTGCGCGGCTGCTCGGCAGCCTGCCGGGTGTTTGCGACGTCGGCGAGCTTTGCCACCTGTGGGAACGCGGTGTCGTCGCGGACGAACGGTGTGGCTGCGGCCGCGCGTTCCACGACTGCCCGTTCTGGCAGGCGGTCGGCGAACGCGCCTTCGGCGGCTGGCAGCACGTCGACGTCACGCGGATCGGCTACCTGCGCTCCCAGGTCGACCGGGCCAGGCACGTGCCCAAGCTCGCCCGACCGCCGCGCACCACGCGTCGGCTGCTCATCGACTACCTGCGGGTGCACGAGCAGCTCTACGCGGCGATCAGTGAAATCTCCGGCTGCGACCTCGTCCTCGACTCGAGCAAACACGGCTCGCTGGCGTTCTGTCTGCACCACGCGCGCGAGCTCGACCTGCGGATCGTGCACTGCGTGCGGGACAGCAGAGCGGTCGCGTACTCCTGGCAGCGCACGGTGCAACGCCCGGAGGCCGCGCAGCCGTCGGTGATGCCGGTGTACTCGCCGCTGCGGTCCGCCGCGCTGTGGACGTTGGAGAACGGGCTGATCGAGGCGCTCGGCCGCCGCGGCAACCCGGTACACCTGCTGCGCTACGAGGACCTGGTCGACGACCCGATGGCCGCACTGCGCGCGGTGTGCCGCTTCCTCGACTGCCCGGAACCGCCGCCCGGTCTGGTCAGCGACCACACTGCGCACCTCGCCGCGTCGCACTCCGTGTCCGGCAACCCGATGCGGTTCCTCGACGGTGCCGTCTCCATCACTCCCGACGAAGCTTGGCGGCGCGAGCGTTCGTCCGCCGCGACCCGGCTGGTCTCCGCGCTCACCCTCCCGCTGCGCCTGAAGTACGGATACACCTGACATGCCCGCCGAGCTGCCCGCCGTCACGGTCGTCGTACCCACGAAGGACCGGCCGGAGCTGCTCCGCCGCGCCGTCGACGCAATCCGCGCCCAGGACTACGGCGGCGACGTGCAGACCCTGGTCGTCTACGACGGGACGGACCCCGACCTCACGCTGGCACGCGACGGCGACCGCCCGGTCGTGGTGCTCACCAACACCAGGCAGCCGGGCCTGGCCGGCGCAAGGAACACCGGCATCGTGCTCTGTGGCAGCGAGCTCGTCGCGTTCTGCGACGACGACGACGCGTGGCTGCCGGACAAGCTCGGTACCCAGGTACCCGCCCTGCTCGACGCGCCTGAAACCGCGCTGGTCACCTGCGGCATGCGCGTCGAGTACGACGACAGGAGCGTCGACCGCGCGTCCGCCGGTGACTGGGTGACGCTCGACGACCTGCTCCGCGACCGCCACGCCGAGCTGCACTCGTCGTCGTTCGTGTTCCGGCGCGAACAGCTGCTCGGGCTCGGCATGGTGAACGAGGACGTACCCGGCAGCTTCGGCGAGGACTACGACCTGCTGCTGCGTACGGCTCGGCAGGGCCGGATCCGCAACGTACCTGCGGTGCACCTGTGCGTGCGCTGGCACCGGGCGTCGCACTTCGTCCGCCGGTGGCAGACCATGGGCGAAGCGTTGCGGTGGTTCCTGCAGGAGTACCCGGAGTTCGACCGGGCGCGGACCGGCGCGGCCAGGATCAGCGGCCAGATCGCGTTCGCAAGCGCCGCCCAGGGACACCGCAGCGACGCGCTGCGGTGGGCCGCCCACACGGTGCGCCGCAACCCCGGCGAGGCACGCGCCTACCTGGCGCTCGCCGTCGCGTCCGGCGCGCTCCGCCCCGACACCCTGCTCGCCTACCTGCACCGGCACGGCCGCAGCATCTGACCGTCTTGCGTAACAAATTCATTTCCACCATGCAGTTCCTGGCACCGCGCATGATCATTTCGACCAGAGCCTAAAGTCCCTACTTCCCGGACCCCTGGTCCTGCTTCGAGAACGCTGTTTCGGCAACGTGCCGTAGTGGTTTCACAGGCACGTTCTCGTTGGTAGAAGCCGCGTCACGATCCGTTCGACCAATGCGGAATTTTCCCCGGTTCGATTCTTGTAAATGCGGGTTGTGACATCGTCTGCCCATTGACCGCTGATGTCGACATGCCGGGAATCGCTCAGCGCTAAAGAACGATTACTTGGAGCTCTCTAGGGGACGAGAGGAGCCATGCGTGTCAGTCGTCGACAACACAGCGGAAGCAGCTGCCGCCGAACGCACAGAACCCACCGCAGCCGTACAGAACGTCCAACGCTGGCAACACGACTACCAGCGCCGGATCGGCTACACCGACCTGGTCGCAGGCGCGGTGATCGCCGCGCTGGCGTTCTGGGCACGGTTCGGTGACATGTCCGAGTACGGCGCCGTGCCGTACCTGATCTCTACTGTGTTACTACCGTTCTGCTGGGTCCTGCTACTCGCCGCCGTCCGTGCGTACGAACCGCGGTTCCTGTTCGTCGGCACGGAGGAGTTCCGCCGGGTCGTGGTCGCCGGCGGCACCCTGCTCGTCTTCATCGCGCTCATCTCGTATGCCGGCAAGTTCGAGGTCGCCCGCGGCTGGGTGCTGCTCACTGTGCCACCGCTCACCGTGGGCACGCTGCTGGTCCGTTACGCCTGGCGCAAGCACCTGCACCGGCGGCGGGCGAGGCGGGGACAGTACATGCACCGCACGATCGTCGTCGGCTACCAGCGAGCGACGGCGAACCTGTACCGGACCCTGCAGAACAACCACTACCACGGGCTGAGGGTCGTCGGTGCCTGCCTGCCACCGGCGGGGCTCGCCGCGTCGGACGGCATCATCGCCGACTGCGGCATCCCCATCCTGGGCGCGTTCGACGACGTGCCCGCCGCGGTGAGCAGGTCGGGCGCCGACGTCGTCGTGGTGCTCGGCTGCCCCGAGCTCGACGGTCCGGCAATGCGCCGGCTCGCCTGGGGACTCGAGGAGTCGGGCACCGACCTGCTGGTGGCGCCGGTGCTCCTCGAGGTAGCGGGCCCACGGGTCAGCGTGCGACCGGTCGCCGACCTACCGCTCATGCACGTGGAGCACATCGAGCTCACCCGGTGGCGCTGGGTGCTCAAGTCGGCCTTCGACCGGCTGGGCGCGGCACTGCTGCTGGTGCTCGCCGCGCCGCTCATGCTGGCCATCGCCGGCGCCGTCAAGCTCACCGACGGCGGACCGGTCGTCTTCCGCCAGGAACGGGTCGGCCTCCGCGGCGGCCGGTTCGAGATGTACAAGTTCCGCAGCATGCGCGTCGACGCCGAGGACATGCTCGACGACCTCCTCACCTCCAGCGACTCAGGCAGCGTCCTGTTCAAGATGCGCGCGGATCCGCGGGTCACGAAGGTCGGTCGGTTGCTGCGGCGGCTGTCCCTGGACGAGCTGCCGCAGCTGGTCAACGTACTGCGCGGCGAGATGTCGCTGGTCGGCCCACGCCCACCGCTGCCCCGCGAGGTCGAGCAGTACGAGTGGGAGGTACACCGACGGTTCGCCGTACGTCCTGGCATCACCGGACTCTGGCAGGTCAGCGGACGGTCCGACCTCGAGTGGAACGAGGCGGTACGACTGGACATCCGCTACGTCGAGCAGTGGTCGCTGTTGCTCGACATCCTCATCATCTGCCGCACCGTCGGCGCAGTGCTGCGCAGGTCGGGGGCGTACTGATGACCATCACGACAGACACCTCGACGCCACGAGTACGGCAGCCGGACACCGCCTCGCTCGTCGCGGCGGCACAGGACGGCGACCACCAGGCGTGGCGCACGCTGGTCGACCGTTACGCGCGGCTGGTCTGGTCGATCACCCGTGACTTCAGGATCAGCGACAGCGACGCAGCAGACGTGGCACAGACGACCTGGCTGCGGCTGTTCGAACACATCCACCGCATCGACCCGGAGCGCGTCGCCCCCTGGCTCGCGACTACAGCCAGGCGGGAGTGCCTGCGGGTGCTCGCGCAGCGGAAGCGGATGCTGCTCACCTACGAGGACGACTCCTTCACCGAGATCGCCGACGGCAGCGCCGCCGTCGACGAGTCGTTGCTCAGCCACGAACGCGCACAGGCGGTGCGCCGTGCGATGGCCGGCCTGCCGGAACGCTGGCAGCAGCTGCTGCACCTGTCCATGGCCGACCCGCCGGTGCCGTACGCGGAGATCTCGGCGACCCTGGACATGCCGATCGGCAGCATCGGGCCGCTCCGCGCGCGTTCCCTGGCCAAGTTGCGCAAGCTGCTCGACTACTGAGCCGCTGCCCGCCGAGGTCCGGTCAGTCGCCCGTCGACGAACCGGACTTCGGCGTGTGCACACTGCCTTCGTCCTGCCGGTACGGCGCCGCGCGCCAGCTGGACCACGGGACCCGGGTGCCCTGGTCACCGACCGCGAACTGCCACGGACCCCGGTACCTGTTGGCGAAGAACCTGTTGTCCTGCTCGAAGACGATCCGCTCCTGGATGACGTCGTTGCGGTACGGCGACCAGGCGGGATAGGTGCCCCAGTTGGCGAAGACACCGTTGTACCCGCACCCGGTGTCCGCCGTGCAGGTGTTCCCGACGGCTCGCCGGGTTAGCCGGAAGTCGTTGTCGTGGACCCGTACGTTCTGCGTCTTCCACCGGCAGTCGTCGTAGTACGGCTTCTTCCTGATGTTCTTGCGGTTGCAGGTCTCCGCGGTCACGGTGTCGGGGTTCACCAAGGTGCTCGAGCCGGTGCTCGTGTTCGCCGGCGATCCGACGAACCGGTCCGCGTTCTCCCAGAGGATGACGCCGGACCAGTTGTCGAGGAACAGGTTCCCCGTGATCTCGAAGGCGGCCGAGTGCCGGGTCTTCACCCGGGAGTCGCTGCCCGCTTCTGAGAGGTAGATGGCGCCGGTGGGGAAGCTCGCGCTCTCCTTGCCCTTCACCCGGCCGTTGCGTGCGAACGTGTTGTACCTGATCGCCGCGTTGTAACTGGCCTCGTAGAAGACGCCTTCGGCGTCGTTGTGCGCGATGTAGTTGCGTTCGATGGTGAACCCGGCGTTGTTGGTGTCGGCCCACAGTCCGGCGCCACGGTTGTCGTGCACCCAGTTGGCCCGTACGTCTGCGCCGGTCACCTCCCAGAACTTCCCGCCGCCGGAGCACCCGCACCCTGGCCGGCGTCGTTCCCAGTCGTCGGTGTTGTTCCCTACGACCTCGTTGCCGGCGAGCGTCAGCTGCCGGACACCGTCCGGGTGGTACGCGCTGAACCCGTACTGCCCGTTGTCGCTGAGGCAGTTGCCGCGCAGCACGTTGCGGCTGCCGAGCATCACGCCGGCACCTGCGTTCCTGCGCACGGTGTTGTCCCTGATCGTCCAACCCGGCGCGGCATCGTGGTTGACGACGCCCTCGTCGTTGTTGCTCGCCGATGCGCCGAAGTTCTGCACGGTGAGATGGGCGACGGTGACCGCGCTGGCGCTACCGGTGAACGCGTAGCTGTTCCGCCGCTGCCCGTCGAGCACCGCACCGGGCGCACCGATGTACGTGTCGCCGTCCTCCGGCTCGATCTGGTCGAACTTCCCGGTGCCGAGCTTGTGCACTCCGGTTTCCAGCCAGAACGTCGTACCCGGCGGGTGCGCGCCCGCTACGTCGTCGAGCGGTTCGTCGGTGCCGACGGTGACGGCGCCCGCCGGCGGCCGTCGCGGGCCGTCGAGCGCGTCCCGGTTCCCGCAGACACGTGCCAGCGGCTGCGCGGGTGGCGTCGTGGGATCGCTGGCGGTCGGCCTCGCCGCCTTCCCGCCGTCGTCGGGCGTCCGAACGGCCCCGAGCAGCACGACGCCGAGCGCGACGGCCAGCACCGCCACGAGCACCACGATCCGCGAACGTATGGTCATCGCCCACCCCGACTCCGGAACACCGGATGCTCGATAGCGAACCGGAGGATCCTGACCAGCTCTTCGGCATTGTCCTCCGGACGGAACCTGCGCTCGTACGTGGCGGCCGCGTTTGCCCCGTAGCCGGCGTAGCGGTCCGGGTGCGTGTCGATGTCGGCGAGCACCCGCGCCAGGTCGGCCGGGTCGCCGGGACGGTACAGCGCGCCGTCGACACCGGGCGTGATGAGCTCGGGGAACGAGCCGTGCGCGGGAGCGACCGGCGGTGTCCGCACGGCCATCGCCTCGACCGCGACGAGACCGAAGGTCTCCTCCCACTGCGACGGCAGGATCGCCGCCCTGGCCTGCGCCAGCAGCCGCAGGCACTCGGCGCGGTCGGTCAACCCGACGACGTCCACGTCACGCCGACCGACCGCCCACCGCTCGACGTCACCGGCGAGTGGTCCACCACCGACGATGCACAGCCGCAGACCGCCGTCGCCGGCAGCCGCACGGTAGCGGTCCCAGGCGGCGAGGAGCAGCGGCACGCCCTTCGCCTCGTCCAGCCTGCCGGCGTAGAGCACCATCGGCTGCTTGGCCACCGCGGGGACGGTGTCCATCCGCGGCACGAAGTTCGCCTTGACGAAGCACCGCTCCCGCGGTGCGCGTAACTCGGTCAACAGCTGCCGTTGCGAGGCGGAGATGAAGATGTACGCGGAGACCAGCCGCCGCCAGGCGGAGCGGTTCACCATCCCGCTCACCACGACCGGGGTGGTGGCTGCAACCGAGTTCCGGTAGCAGCGGTGCACGAGCGCGGCGACGGGTGAGCCGTTCGCGCAGCGATGGCACACCTGGCCTGCCCGGTAGAAGTCACCGCTCGCGCACAGCGTCTTGTAGTTGTGCAGTGTGGCCACCACGGGTACCCGGGCCGTACGGCACGCGGTGAGGACCGACGGGCTCAGCAACGGGAAGGTGTTGTGTACGTGCACCACGTCGGGGCGGAAGCCGCGCAGTGCCTCGCCAAGCGCCGTGCGGGTCGCCGGGTTCCACACCACCCGCGCCGGCAACGACGCCTTCTGCCACACCGACCAGTCGTCGATCTCGTCGCTCTCGCGCTCGAAGTGTGCGACCTGGTGCCCCGCGTTCTCGAGTAGCCGGCTCTCCTGGTCGACCACCCGGTTCTCACCGCTCGGCGCCGCCGACCGGTACCTGTTGTGCACGACCATGACCTTCATGCCCGCCTCCACGGCGAGACGGGCCGCATCACCAGCGATGCCGCGAGGCTGAGCTCGAGCAGGTACGCGGACGCGTCGCTGAGCCCGGTCTCGGTGAACGAGGCGACGCTGCAGTACGTCACGAGGAAAAGCGCAAGGGCACGGCGTGGGCCCTGCGGACGCACGGTCGCCGCGATGGCGATGACGAGCACGAGCGCGACGCTCAACCCGACGCCGAGCAACCCGAGATCCCGGAACGTCGCCAGCCAGTTGCTGTCGATCGGCAACCCGTCGAACGACTTGTTCGACAGCCCGAACCCCACGAGCGCCTCCACCACCGTCCGCGGCTCGTCGAGGATCGCCGTCCAGACCTTCGTCCGGCCGGTCAGCTCGCCGAGCTCGTTGGTGCTCTGGCCCCGCGCCAGCCACGCCGTGATGACCGACGACACGGTGGACGCCGCGAGCGTCGCGACCACGACCGCGATGGCGAACGCCCGACGCACCCGGGTGTGTGCGGTGAACAGACTGACGCCGGCCACGACCACGCCGGCGATCACGGCGAACAGCGCAGTCCGGGTCTGCGTCAGCAACATGATCGTCGTCGCCAGGACCACGGCCGTCAACGCCGGCGCACGCCGCAGAACACCCGTCATCCACAGCACGGCCGAAAGTCCCGCGGCGACCGCCGCGTAGTGAGCCACCTGGGTCCAGGGAATCGGCCAGAGCACGCCGGCGAGCCGATTCTGCTCGAACGCCATCCCACCGGCCAGGACGGCGCCGAGGACGACGGAGCCGAGCACCACCCACAGCGCGGTCAGGTGCGCGCGCACGAGGAGCAGGTCGCGCCTCCCCCACCACGGCGACAGCAACCAGAGCACGGCCACGAACGTCGCCAGCCGCCCGGTGCGGAACAGCGCGCCGAAGACGAACTCCGCGCGGAGACTGGTGAGCAGGGCGAGCAGCGGCAGAGCACTGAGCACCAGCAGGTAGACGTTGGCCCGCACCGCCACCGGGCGGTTCACCGATAGCGCGAGCGCCATCGCCGCGACCAGTGCCCCCTGGGTGAGCATCGTGCCGACGATCCCGGGCAGCGGGAGCAGCCGCGGCATCTCGTCGTAGAACGTCAGCACGTTCAGGACCAACAGCGCCCAGATCAGCGCCACCCGCCGGCTGGTACTGCGCCAGCGCCGCAACTCGACCTGCCCGGGGTCGAGGAGCGTGGGCTCGAACGCTGTCGTGCTCGTCATCGGACGGTCGTCCGCAGTATCCGCGCGACGGTGGGTTCGGCCGCCGCGTCACCGGGGATGCCGGCGGTCTCGTCGGTCCGGTCGCCACGCAGCACGACGGTCGAGTCGAGCCGCACGCCGGCGAGGGTCAGCAGCTCGGAGGTGGTACGCAACCTGGTCGCCGTGCAGGCGCCTGCGGACACCACGGCCACGGCCTCGTCCGCCCAGGTGCTCAGGTGGTCCAGGCCTTGCAGCAACGAGACGTCGGTGAATACGATGATCGTGTCGGCTTCGTCCCAGGCCGCGAGCAGCTCCGCCGGCAGCTCCTCGGTGGGCGAGCCTTCACCGCTCACCGACAGGCCTTCAGGTGGTCGTTCCGCGCTGTCCGGCACGAAGACGTCGATGCCCGTCGCGTGCTCGAGCTCGCCGGCCAACCAGCCGCCGCTGGAGAGATCGGCAGCCAGCACCCTGGTGTCGGCGTCGGCCAACGTCCGGAGCACTTCCGCCGTCAGCCAGGCCACCGTGCGTTCGTCGCTCAAGGCGACGATGGACAGCGCAGGGTCCCCACCGGGAGAGCCCCCGAGCAGCCGGCGAACGTGCCGCGCAACGCCCTGTACCTCCAGCTCCACGCGGGCCCGGTGCGACCGGTTGAGCCGCGCGGGCAGCAGCCCACGCCGGCGGCCGATGGAGGACAGGTTCACGGCGACCGGCGCGCCAAGCGCGTCCGCGATCAGCTGGCGCCGCCAGACCCGGTCGGAGACGAGCGCGCGCAGGATCACCAGGCCGAGCCCGACCACCAGCCCACCGGCGATACCGGTGGCCACGTCGAGCACCACGGTCTTCAGCTTCGACCTCGGTGTCAACGCAGCCTGGTCGAGGATGCGGCTGCTGCTCACCAGCACGCGGGCAGCCCGCTGGTCTTCCACCCGTCCGCGCATCTGGGCAACCCGGTCTTCAAGTCGCCCGAGCCTGGCTTCCGTGGCCACGTCGGGCTCCTCCTGCTGCCGCTCGATGCGTTCCTGCAGCGCGGTCAAGTCGCCCTGCGCGGCGGAAAGTTGCGCCTTCATCGGCCGCAGGTGTGCCTTCACCTGCTCGACGCGGAACTCGAGGAACGTGTTCGCGATGGTGCTGGCGAGCAGCTTCGCTTCCGCACCCGTCGGTGCCCGTACGTAGATCTCCACGATGCGGTCGGTCACCTGTGCCACGTCGTACTGCTCGAGCAGCTCGTCGGGCGACTCCTCCAGGCCGAGCTGCTCGACCACCCGCGACGCGACCGTGCGCGTGGTCACCAGCTTGACGTCCGTTGCCATCGCCTGCAGCGTGTCGACGCCTTCGCGGTGGGAAAGGAGCAGCCTCGTGGTGGCCTCGCTCGGCGGCGGCAACACGACCGGCACCAGCGAACCGACGAGCAGACCGAGGAGCGCGATCGCGACCCACAGCCGCACGTGCCGGCGTACCGCGTCCCAGACGTACCGGAGCGTCACCAACCCGTCCGGCAGGTAGCCGACCGGTGGCTCGACGGCGGTCTCGTCCTCCCCGACCCAGTCGAGGTCCGCGGCCGACCTGTCGACGCCCCACCGGTCACTCACCGTCGGATCCCCCTGACCACCCCGGGCAGTATCGTCGCCGTGCTCGATGCCGCGTACCGTCTGGTGTGCGGCGCCCTGCCGGTCGTGCGGTCGGTGGGGTCGGGGTCGGCGACCAGGAGCCCGTCGACGGTGCGGCCGCTGTCGGCCGCCGCCACCGCGATCCTGGCCAGCTCCTCCGCCGTCACCCGCCCGGCGGTCAACGCCACTACCGTCGAGCTGCCGTCATCCGGGTCGACGAACCGCGGGCGTTCCCTGCCGACGACGACGACGCGCAACCGCAACGCAGGTTCCGTCCGCGCGAGCGCGTCGTGCGGCGTGGTAGCGGTCTCTCCGGTACGCAGCCGCGGACCGTCCCACACCGCGAGCACCGCGGGTTCGACGGCGACCAGCGACGCCACCGCCTCGTGCTTGGTCTGCACGACGAGCTCGGTCGCCACACCGATCGACGAGGCGAACGCGGCGATCTGCGGGCCCACGGCGAGCGCGCGCGGGTCCTCGACGAACGACACGACAGTGACGGCGACCGGCTCGTCACCGCCGACGCCGAAGTGGCGCAGCATCTTGCGCAGGTTCCACGCGTCGACGGCGCTCGGCCGGTAGCGCTCGAACAGCTCCGCCCACCCGGCGACGTCCGTCGCCCGCCGGGTCAGCAACGAGGCGAGTACAGGGATGCCGACCGCGTCCGCGATGTCGTCGCGGAACCGCAGCCGCCGATCGCCGCGCGCCGCGACGAGCACCGTGATGACCATGAGCAGGGTCACCGCTGCCGCGCCCACCGCACCGTAGATCGCCAGGTGGATGAAGACGTTGCCACCGGTGGTGGTCGTCGCGGGTTCGAGTATCCGCGCGTCGACGCGCTGCGCCGATCCCTTCGGCAGGCTGTGTCGGCTCTCGGTGACGTAGCCGACGTAGGCCCCCGCGACCGCGTTGGCGAGCTGCCTGGCCTGTTTCGGCGACGTGCCGGCCGCCTCGATCTCCAGGATCTCCTGCGTGACGGCGGTGACGCGCACCCGCTTCTTGACGACCGTGGACCGCAGCGGTGGCTGCACCTGCCGACCGGCGCTGTCCAGGATGGGTGTGCTGTTCGCGACCAGCACCTGCGTCTGGATGTCGCGCTCAGGCGCGACACCGTCCTTCCCAGGTTCCGGTGGCGCCAGCACGACGAGCGCCTTGCCGGTGGGCATGGCGGGGAACACCGCGGCGAGCACCAGCCCGCAGCAGAGACCGAGCAGAGCGAGCAGCACGATCAGCTTCCGCTTCCGGCGCAGCGCGGCCCACGACCTGCTGAGGTCCAGCTGTTGGCTGCTCATCGGACGTCTCCGTACACCCGAACGACGGTGCGTAGCGGGTCGGCGGGCAGCCGGAGGCTGGTACCGAGCAAGGTGTACGTCGGCACCCGCTCCCCGAAGCTCGGTGAGTACCAGCCGAGGATCGGCTCGGTCTCACCGCGGTGCAACGACCACGACAGCCGTTCTGGTAGCTCGACGGTGGCGCCGTTGCCGCCGCCGTCCACAGCGGTCCAGCTCAACGTGGCCGTGCTGCCGCGCAATGACACGTCGACGGCCGGCCCCAGGTGGTACGCCATCCGGATCGCCGGCGGCGAGCCGTCGACGTCGAAGTGGTCGCCGACCTCGAGGACGCGTCGCTCGCGGTCCAGCACGACCGTACGGCGGTGCCCGGTGCCCGTAGACAGCGTCCAGTAGCCGGTGTGCTCGGCGCACCACCGCACCCGGCTGGCATGCGAGCCGACGGCGACGTCGAGACTGCTGCCGTCGACGGGCTGCGACCAGAGGAACGGGCCGCCGGCGATCGACTGGTCCCGCCAGCCGAGCTCCACGGTGTTGTGCGCGATCGTGCTCCTGAAGTAGCTACGCCACCGCGGTTGGTCGTGGTAGCAGTACGTGCCGGGGTCGGCGAGCACGTCGATCCCGCCGACCCGCAGCTCGATCGAGAGCGCGTCGGCGTGTGCGTGCGCCGCGATGCCGAGGAAGCCGTGCGGTCCGCCGTCGCACCTGCACCAGATCTCCGCACGCTCGGGATCGTTCGTCCGCAGCAGGGTGAGCCCGGCGTCGGCGAAGTGGTCCGCGCGGCGCACGGGCCGCCGTGCTGCCGCCACCGGCGGCCGCGCCGTCAGGCTGCACACCAGGTCGCTGACGAGGTCAGGTCGGCTGCACGGCCACCACGGAAGCGCGCCGACGACGGCTGACCCGAGGGTGAGCAGCGCCGACCAGTCGTCCGACTCCGCCCGCGGCTCGAGCAACAGTGCGCGCCCGTCGTCGCCGTCGCCCTGCCGCGGCGCACGACAGGTCTCGTCGACGACGGCCGCCGCAGTGTCGAACATGGCTGTGAGCCTGGTCCAAGTCTCTGCGTCCACCGGTGCGCCGGCGGCGTCCGCCTCGACCGCCGCGAGCACGCCGAGCTCCGTGACGAGCCGGTGGTACTCGGTCGCCAGCTCGCGGTTCAGGCCGTCGGCGAAGGTGTTGTTCGCCAGCTCCCGCTGCAGCAACGAAGTAGCGTCTGCGCGCCAGCCGGCACTCGCGGAGAACCAGGGGAACGCACAGCTCGCCGCGAGCAGACCGGCGGCCTCCGCGATCACGTGGTTGTTCGCGGACGTGCCGCGGCTGCGGAACGCCGCAAGATAGCGCTGGTGCCAGTACAGCTGCTGTAACGCCGCATCGTTGAGCTCGAACAGCTCGGTGACCCGCGGCCACCCGTCGAGCAGCCGCCTGATCCAGACCCAGCTGAGCAGCCGGATGCCGACCTCGATCCCGCTCGTCCAGTGCACCCCACGCAGGAACGGGTTCGCCTGCCACCACGACGTGAGGTGGTCGTGCACCCGTTCCGCGTACGTGTCGTCACCGGTGAGGTAGTACGCGGCCGCCAGCTGGGTGAGGTACTGGTGCCTGGAGAGCTCCCATACCTGCTTGACGTTGCCCACCTCGTCGACCGACCGTTGGTTGATCGTGTAGCTGTGCCTGGTGGGATCGCTGCGTCGCCCGGTGATCGGGTCGAGGAACCAGTCGGGCTGCCGGAGGTCCAGCCGCCACACCCCGAGTACGTACAGCCGGCCGGCGAGCAGCTCGTCCGCCGCGGTCACGACCGTCTTCGCCACGTCGGTGGGCACTCTGTCGGCGGCGTTCGCGGGCAGCGTCGCGGTGAACCGCGGGTCGGCGACCGCCGGCGGTCGGGACCTCGACCTGCCGGCGTGCAGTGGCCGTGCCGACCAGCCGACGTGCAACGCGAGGTCGCGAGTCCGCCAGAACACCTCCTGCGGACGCATCCGCTGCAGCCTGCGCACGTACCAGCCGAGCGACTGTCTGCTCATCATGCCTCCGCGACCGCTTCGCACGCTCGCCTACGGCACGTCTCGCGCGGGCGTACCTGCATGCCGAGGCAGCAGGCGCGAGCCGTACCTCCGGTGAGCTCCTCAGCTCCTTCGCTCATACCGACTCCGGGTTGCCGGTGGCGACGCTGCGCTCGACGGCCAGCGTCGCGTTCGTGGTGTCGATCAGCTCGTTCAGGCCGATCGGCATCGGCCCGCCCGTACGAACGGCGTGCAGGAACTGCCGCATCTCCTCGGCCTGGCCCTTGTCGCGCTGGCGGGCCCGCCGCGCCACCCGCTGCCGGCCGTGCCAGCCGGTGGCGCGGCGGAAGTCGTCCAGCCGTGCGCTCCGGCCGCCGGCAGCCGCGTCGAAGGTCTCCTTGGGGAACCTGTTGCTGCCCGCGGTGACGTAGTCGACGACACCCACGGAGCCATCCGCGTAGCGCAGGCTGACGTGCCTGTCGGCACTCTGCGGCCCGGCGACCGCGTAGACCTCGACCGGCCGTTGGTCGAACCACCAACCGAGCGTGTCGATGAAGTGCCCGCCCTCACCGGCGAACCTGCTCCCCTCGCGTTGCTCGTCGGCGTACCAGCTGCCCGCCGTCAGCTCGCCCGCGCTCACCAGGTAGCGCGCTGATCCCGGCGTCCCGCCGGACCCGAACCTGGCGCGCAGCTCGGTGAACAACGGCGAGAAGCGTCGGTTGAACCCGATGAGCAGCCGGTCGTTGCCGGTCTCCGTGACCACGTCGCGGATGCGCTCGACCTCCTCGGTGCCGAGCGCGAGCGGCTTCTCCACGAACACCGGCTTGCCCATACGCAGCGCACGGCAGACCAGGTCGGCGTGCGTGCTGTGGCGCGTGACGACGAAGATCGCGTCGAGCGAGTCGTCGTCGAGCACGGCGGCCGGATCCGACGACGCAGCCGCGAATCCGAACCGGCGCTGAGCATTGACGGCGGACAACGCGGTGCTCGTCGCGACGTGTGCCAGCGTCACGCCTGCGGTGCCGGCAAGCGCCGGCAGCAGTACGCCGGACGCGTAGCTGCCCGCACCGAGGAAGCCGAGCCGCAGCGTGTCGTGGCGCGCCGGCCGCGCGCGGGTCGGGCCGGTCGGGGTGATGTGCCGTGTCTGCTGCGCCGCAACGGGTTCCGCCGCCTGCGGGTACTCGAAGAGGAACCCCACGCCGGTCACCGACTGCGCGCCGAGCCGCTGGTAGACCTCCACCGCCTGCTCGACGGGGAACACCCCGGAGATCAACGACGCCACGTCGATCTGCTCGCGAGCGAGCAGGTCGACGAAGCACTCCAGGTTCCGCCGCTGGGTCCACCGGACGTAGCCGACCGGGTAGTCGACGCCGTCCACCTCGTAGCTCGCATCGTACCTCCCGGGGCCGTACGACCTGGAGAACCTGACGTCGAGCTCCTTGTCGTAGTACGCGTGCCAGGGCAGGTCGAGCCGGCACCTGCCGATGTCGACGACGTGGGCACGGTCGCGCGCCAGCCGCGCGGCGGTCTGCACCGGACCGGCACTGCTGCCCCCGGATGCCAGGAAGACGTGGTCGACACCGATCCCACCCGTCACCTCACGGATCCGCTCGTCGACCGCGTCCACGCCTTCGGCGTCCGGCGCGGCGCAGAGCAGCGCGCCAGCCTTCTCCGCCAACCGGCAACGGTCGGCGACCGGGTCGAGCCCGAAGACACGTATCCCCGAGGCGGTGAGCAGTCGCACCGCGAGCTGACCGACAAGGCCGAGCCCGATGACGCACGCCGACTCACCGAGTTGCGCCTCCGCCCGCCGCACGCCGTGCATCGCGATGGCACCGACGGTGGAGAACGCCGCATGCTCCGGCAGCACCCCGTCGGGCACGGCGACGCACAGGTTCCGCGGCACCCAGTTGTACTCGGCGTGCAGCGCGTACTCGTTGCCCGCCGCGGCGACGAGCTGGCCGACGCTGAACTCCTCGGCACCGCGGCCGACGTCGACGACCACACCGCACAGCGAGTACCCGAGCGGCGTGTACGAGTCGAGCTTCGTCATCACCTTCTTGTACGTCTCGGCCACGCCCTGCCGCGCCACCGCGTCCACGACCTTGCGCACCTGGTCCGGTCGGGCACGCGCCTTGCCGAGCAGCGACAGCTGCGCCTCGCCGACCTTCGTCAGCTCCGTACCGGTCGAGATGAGCGAGTACAGCGAACGGATCAACACGCCACCGGCCGCACAGCTCGGCCGTGGCACGTCCAACACCGTCAGCTCGCCGGTGCGGTAGTTCTGCGCAACCTGCCTCATCACATCCCTCTCCGTGCCGCCGCCACACTCGTCCAGCCCCCGACGCCCATCTCCTGCATGTGTCGGTGCCACAGCTCGAGGCTGAGCAGCTGCCAGATCTGCTTGGCGCGGTCTTCCCTGCCGGTCCGCTCCTGCTCGACCAGGCGTTGCACCGCACCGCGGTCGAGCACCCCGCTCTGCACGAGCTCGCCGGACAGCAGCGTGTCGTCGACCAGCTCGCGTAGCTCGCCCGCCACCCAGGCGCGCAGCGGCGCGCCGAACGACGCCTTCGGCCGGTACACGATCTCGCGCGGCAACCACTGTTGTGCCGCCCGCTTCAACGCGCGCTTGCTCTGCCTGCCGCGGATCTTCTGCGAACCGGGGATGCTGAACGCGGCGCGCGCCACCCGCGGGTCGACGAACGGCACGCGCACCTCGGTCGAGGTGGCCATGCTCGCCCGGTCGGTGTACGCGAGGTTCAGTCCTGGCAGGAACAGCCGGGTGTCGGCGAGGCACATCCGGTTGACGTGGTCGTCGAGCATGTTGTCGTGGTAGATCTGTGCGTGCTCGTCGAGCACACCGCCGACCTCGGCCGCGAGGTCGGGGCCGACCAGGTCGAGCAGCTCCGGCCGGTCGTACATGGTGTAGCTCCTGCGGAACGCCGCCTCCTCGGAGAGCTCGGCGAAGGTCAGGAACCGCTTGGCCCAGCGCGCATAACGCAGACCGCGGTCACCGGCTGCCGCGGGCAGCCGGTCGACCAGCGGCCGCACCACGCCGTTACGTACACCGCCCGGCATCCGCTGGTAGCGCGCCGCGAGCACGCAGGCGAGCTGCTTGCGGTAGCCACCGAAGAGCTCGTCGGCACCCATCCCGGACAGCAGCACCTTGACGCCTGCAGCCCGCGCCGCCTCGCACATCAGCAGGGTGTTCACGGCGGCCGGGTCGCCGATCGGCTCGTCGAGGATGTCCACCATCCGGGGCAGCAGGCGCACGACGTCAGGGGCGAGCTCGATCTCGTGCAGCCGCACACCGAACTCGTTCGCCACCTTGCGGGCGTAGCGGGCGTCGTCAGGCATCGCCTCCCGCCGTTGGTCCTGCGGCCGGAACGTCACCGTGTACGCGTTCAACTCGCCGGCGATGTGCTGTGCGAGCACCGTCACCAGGCTGGAGTCGAGCCCGCCGCTGAGGAAGCTGGCGACCGGCACGTCGGAGACGAGATGCGCCTCCACCGAGTCGTAGATGACCTCGGCGAGGTCCACGGGACGCGTGTGCGCCATCTCGGCGGCCAGGTCCGCGGCCCTGAAGTAGGTATCCTGCCGGCTGGTGCCGTCGGGGAAGAACTCCATCCACGACCCGGCAGGCAGCTTCTGCATTCCGTCGATCGCGCACCGTTGCTCCGGCACCCAGTAGTAGAGCATCGACGCCACCACCGCGCCGGGGTCGACGCGCAGCTCAGGCCCGAGCACCGACACCAACGCCTTGAGCTCGGACGCGAACACCACGCCCTGTCCGCGAGGGAGGTAGAAGAGCGGCTTGATGCCGAACGGGTCCCGCGCCAGCACCAACGATCCGCTGCCGGCGTCGAACAGCGCGAACGCGAACATGCCACGGAACCTCGGCAGTGCCTCGGGTCCCCAGCGCCGCCAGGCCTCGAGCACCACCTCGGTGTCCGAGTCGGTGCGGAAGACGACGCCCGCCGACCGCAGCTCCGCACGCAGCTGGCGGTAGTTGTAGAGCTCACCGTTGTAGGTGATGGTCAGGCCGTGCTTGGTCAGCGGCTGGTCCGCCGCGCTGCTCAGGTCGATGATCGACAGCCGCCGGTGGGCGAGGTGCACGTCGAGATGCGGCTCCTCCACGTTGAACGTGCCGTCGGCGTCCGGGCCGCGGTGCGCCAACCGCTGGTTCATCTCCGCGGCGAGCACACGACCGTCGCGCTGCTGGTAGCTGCCGGCGATGCCACACATCGTCAGTCCCTCACCTGCTCGTAGACCGCCAGGTAGGCCGGACGCTGGTGCTGCCAGGCGAGCACGTCCTCGACCCTTGTACGGCCGAACGCGCCCATCTCCGCGCGCCGCTCGTCGTCGTCGAGTAGCTCGACGATCGCGTCGGCGTAGCTGTCCACCCGCCCCGGTTCGACGTAGACCGCAGCGGCTTCGGCGGACACCCGCGTCTCCTTCAGGTCGAACGCGACGACGGGCAGGCCGAACGCCATGTACTCCATCGTCTTGTTCATCGTCGACACGTCGTTGAGCGGGTTCTTCGGGTCGGGCGACAGCCCGACGTCGGCCGTGGAGAGCACCTCGGCAACCACCCCGTCGGGTGCCCGCCCGGTGAACTCCAGGTGGTCGGTGAGGCCGAGCTCGGCCGCCAGGGCCACCAGCTCGTCGAAACAGTCACCGCTGCCGATGACGGTGAACGCGACATCGTCTCGTCCAAGTGTGTGCACCACGTGCGCTGCGGCTCGCACCACGTTGTCGACGCCGTCCTGCGGGCCCATCACACCGAGGTACGCGACGAGGAACTTGTGGCCACGCCGCACCGGCTCGCTCGGCTCGCCGCGGACGAGCCTGTCAGGGTCCGGCCCCGTACGCACGACCGTGACCTCGTCCGGGCGCTTGCCGCCCCGCGCGATGGCGACCTCGCGGTACGAGTCGTTGGTCGCGATCACGTGGTCGGCCGCGCGGTACGTGGCGCGTTCCAGCGCCCGCAGCGCGCGGTACGGTGCCTTGGCCCCGGTGGGGAACCTGGACTCGTAGAGCTCGGGGCAGAGGTCGTGCTGGTCGAAGACGAACCGGCACCCGTCGAGCAGCCGCAGCAGGATCGCGATCGGCCAGAAGATGTCCGGCGGGTTGCACGCCTGCAGTACGTGCAGCCGACGCCTGCCGCGCACCCGCAGCGCCAGCCACCCCGTCGCGAGGAACGAGTAGGCGTACTCGAGGGCGAACCCGACCGCGCCACCGCCGGGGGCGTACGGCCGGTACTTGTAGAGCGCCACGCCGTCCACGACGGCGTACGACGGGTCGCCGGCGCCCTTGGGGCAGATCACGGAGACCTCGTAGCCGGCGGCGACGAGTGCCTGGCACTCCAGCCACACCCGCCGGTCGAACGGCACCGGCAGGTTCTGCACGATGATGAGCACTCGGCGACGGCCGGCTACCATCCGGTCCCCTGGTATCCGGGCAGTGCCTCGATCCGGTCACCGAGGCGGCCGCTGAGGTCGATGACGCGCCGCGGCGGTTCGGCGACGAGCGCGTCGCGTACGGACTCAGCGGTGGACGACACGATCGCCAGGTCGGCACCGCGCAGTGCGGTGAGCGGGGTGTCGGTCAGGAGGCGTTCCAGGTGCGGCAGCTTCGACTCCAGGTGCCGCCTGTTGGCCCCGACCAGGTCCACCGGGTTCACGATCGAGTCGTAGATACGCAGCTCGTATCCCTTGCCCAGCAACCGTTCTGCCAGCTCGACGTTCGGGCTCTCCCGCACGTCGTCGGTCGCGGACTTGAAGCTCAGCCCGAGTAGGGCGACGACCCGCCCGGACTCCGCGGCCACCCGGTCGACGACGTCGCGCACGACGAGCTCGTTCGAGGCGAGGGTGCCCTGCAGCAGCGGCATGTCTGCGCTGTTCATCCGGGCCAGGTAGAGCAGTGCCCTGAGGTCCTTCGGCAGGCAGGAGCCGCCGAATGCGAACGCCGGCCTGAGGTACGCCTTTGAGACGTTCAACGTGGTGTCTGAGCAGAAGAGCTCCATCATCGCCCTGCCGTCCACGCCGAACGGCCGGAACATCCGCCCCATCTCGTTGGCGAACGACACCTTCACCGCGTGGTACGCGTTGCACGCGTACTTCAGTGCCTCGGCGCACCGCACGTCCACCGCGCGCACCGGCTCACCTACGAACGCGAGCAGCTCGCCGACCGCTGCGGCCACCCGGTCGTCGGCCGTGCCGACCACGACGAACGGCGGGGCATAGAAGTCGGCCAGACCGGTGCCCTCCCGCAGGAACTCCGGGCACATCGCGGTGCCGACCTGCACGTCGCCGCCGGCCGCGAACACCGGCTGCACGACGTTCTCCACCGTGCCAGGTGGCACCGTGGAGCGAATCACCACGCTGTGGAAACCGGACGCCGGCGGCCGGCACACCCGCAGCGCCGCGGCGATGTCGTGCACGGCGTTGCACAGGTGCGCGAGCTCGGTACTCCCCGTCGCGGTGGACGGCGTGCCGACACACACCAGCGACACGTCGGCACCGTCGAGTGCCTCGGCGCAGTCGGTGGTCGCGCGGAGTGTGCCCGCGGCAACCGTGCTGGCGACGAGGTCGTCCAGGCCTGGCTCGACGACGGGACTGTGCCCCGCGTTGATCATGTCGACCTTCAACGGATCGACGTCGACCCCGCACACCTCGTGTCCGCCGGCAGCGAGACATGCCGCAGTCACCGACCCGACGTAACCGACGCCGAAAACGGCAACCTTCATCTGCGACTCCCCATTGTGATGGCCGGGACTTCGGCACAACGTCACCAGTAGAGCGGTGACGACCGCCGCCTGATACAGCGAAATCGGGTGTATCAGGCAGCCGTCTCGGCGATCTGGTGGAAGAGGCGCCAACAGGCGGAAGGCTCGAACACGAGGTGATGCTGTGCGGATCTTGGTCGCCGGTGATCGCGGGTACATCGGCGCGGTTCTCGTGCCGATGCTGCGCACAGCCGGACACGACGTCGACGGACTGGACATCGGGCTCTACGAGAGGTGCGACCTCCTCGACGGGCCGGTGCCGACCACCAGCGCCCCGCGGGACGTCCGAGCGGTGAACGCTGACCTGCTGGCCGGCTACGACGCCGTCATCTGCCTGGCTGCGCTCTCGAACGACCCGCTCGGGCACCTCAACCGCGCCACCACGTTCTCCGTGAACCTCGACGGCACGCTGCAGCTCGCCACCGCTGCGAAGGCCGCCGGAGTGAGCAGGTTCCTGTTCGCCTCCTCCTGCAGCCTCTACGGCACGGCCGGCTCGTCCGCCGTCGCCGAGGACGCACCGATGCACCCGGTGACCCCGTACGGCGAGACGAAGGCCGTCGCGGAAGAGCGGCTCTCCGCCCTCGCCGACGACGACTTCAGCCCCACCTACCTACGCAACGCCACGGCGTACGGCGTCTCCCCGCGGCTGCGTTCCGACATCGTGGTCAACGACCTCACCGGGCTCGCCGTCACCACCGGCGCGATCGAGCTGCTGAGCGACGGCACGCCGTGGCGGCCGCTGGTGCACGTGGCGGACATCAGCCGCAGCTTCCTCGCCATGCTCGAGGCGCCGCGCGAGCTGGTGCACGACAAGGCGTTCAACGTCGGGCGTGCGCAGGACAACGTGCAGGTGCGCGACATCGCGGAGCTCGTGCGCGACGCGGTACCGGGTTCCACCGTCACGTTCAGCTCCGACGCGGCTCCTGACCTGCGGGACTACCGCGTCGACTTCGGCAAGCTCGCCGACACCTTCCCCGAGCTGGAGCTGTCGTGCACCATCCAGGGCGGTATCACCGAGCTGGTGGACGCCTACCTGGCCCACGGGATGACGTACCAGGAGCTGCGGTCGCCCCGGTTCGTGCGGCTCGGGCGGATCCGGCAGCTGCTGCGCCTCGGTCTGCTCGACGAAGAGCTGCGCCGTACCACCGACGACACCTTCCCCGTCCCGGCGGAGGAACTGACCGACGAGGCGGCGCGATGAGCGACATCCTGACCTGCCGGCTGTGCTCCACGCCGCTGCGCACCACCTTCGTCGACCTCGGCATGTCGCCGCCGTGCGAGAGCTACCTGCGGCCGGACCAGCTGGACGACACGGAGGCCTTCTACCCGCTGCACGTGCGGATCTGCGACGAGTGCCTGCTCGTGCAGCTGCCCTCCTATGTCGACGCCGTCGACGTGTTCAGCGACTACGCGTACTTCTCTTCGTACTCCGACAGCTGGGTCGCACACGCGGAGAAGCTGGTGGCGACGATGGTCGACCGCCTCGGCCTCGACGGCGACAGCCGGGTCACCGAGGTGGCAAGCAACGACGGCTACCTGCTGCAGCACGTGGTGGCGCGGGGCATCCCCGCGCTCGGCATCGAGCCCGCAGGCAACATCGCGGCGGTCGCGCGTGAGCGCGGCATCCCGACGGAGAACGTCTTCCTCGGTGCCGACACCGGCGCCGAGCTGGCCACCGCGTACGGCAAGGCCGACCTGGTCATCGGCAACAACGTGTTCGCGCACGTCCCCGACCTGCGCGACTTCGTGGCCGGCCTGCGCGCGCTCGTCGCCGACACCGGTGTGGTCTGCCTGGAGTTCCCGCACCTGCTCCGGCTGATCGAGGGCAGGCAGTACGACACCATCTACCACGAGCACTACTCGTACTTCACCCTGCACACCGCGGCGAGAGCGCTGGCGGGCGGCGACCTGCGCGTCGTCGACGTGGAGGATGTCGCCACCCACGGCGGGTCGTTGCGCGTGCTCGCCCGGCCGACCGCCGCCGCCGGCGAGCCGTCGGACCTGGTGCGCAAGGTGCTCGACGACGAGGCCGACGCCGGCCTGCACTCGGTGGTGGGCCACCTCGGCTTCGCCAACGAGGTGCTGACGGTCAAGACCGACCTGGTCGCACTGCTCGGCTCGGCCGCTCGCGAAGGCAGATCGGTCGCGGGCTACGGCGCTCCTGGCAAGGGCAACACACTGCTCAACCACTGCGGCATCAGGGCGGACCTGCTGCCGTACACCGTCGACCGCAGCCCGTACAAGCACGGCATGTTCCTGCCTGGCACGCACATCCCCGTGTTCCCGCCTGAGCGGTTGGCGGAGACGAAGCCCGAGCTGATCGTGATCCTGCCGTGGAACCTGCGCGAGGAGATCGTGCACCAGCTCGGCTACGCCAGGGAGTGGGGCGCGCGTTTCGTCGTCCCCGTGCCACGGCTCGAAGTCGTTTAGGAGGACCTCGATGAAGGTAGTGCTCTTCTGCGGTGGGCTCGGCCTGCGGATGCGCAGCGGCGTGGACTCCGCACCCAAGCCGATGATGACCATCGGCGACCGACCGGTGCTCTGGCACGTGATGCGCTACTACGCGCACTTCGGGCACAACGAGTTCATTCTCTGTCTCGGCTTCGGCGCAACCGCGGTCAAGCAGTACTTCCTGCAGTACCAGGAGACGCACTCCAACGACTTCGTGCTCGCCAAGGGCGGCCAGCAGATCGAGCTGCTCGACTCCGACATCAGCGAGTGGCGGATCACGTTCGTCGACACCGGCATCGAGACGAGCATCGGCGAGCGGCTGCGTATGGTGCGCCGGCACCTCGACGACGACGAGATCTTCCTCGCCAACTACGGCGACGTGCTGACCGACGCACCGATGGACAAGATCGTGTCCGACTTCGCGGCCAGCAACACGGTGGCGAGCCTGCTCGCCGTGCCACCGCAGGCGTCGTTCCACGTGGTCGACTTCGACGACCAGGCGCGGGTCGGCGGCATCCGGTCGGTCACCGACCTGCCGCTGTGGATCAACGGCGGCTACTTCGTCCTGCGGCAGCAGATCTTCGACGTGCTGCACAAGGGCGAAGACCTGGTCGGCCACGCGTTCACCAGGCTCGCCGCGATGAACAAGCTGCTCGCCGTGCCGTACCACGGTTTCTGGGCACCGATGGACACCCTCAAGGAACGCAACATGCTGGAGGACCATTTCCGCAGCGGCTACCGGCCGTGGATGGTGTGGTCACGTGAGTACGCGTCCAGCGACGAGTCACGGATCGCGCTGGCGATCTGATGCTGCCGTTGCGCCTGGACTCGACCGACGCGCCACTGCGTCTCGTCGCGCTCGCCGCACACCCGGACGACCTGGAGATCGGCTGCGGCGGCACGCTGCTCCAGCTCACCATGACCGTGCCACGGCTGTCCGCCGAGCTCGTGGTGGCGACCGGGTCGCCGGAGCGCTGCGCCGAGGTCAGGCACGCGGCTGAGCTCTTCCTGCCCGGCCGCGACGTACGGCTGCACCTGGGCGGGCTGCCCGACGGCCGGCTGCCCGCGCACTGGGAGGACGTCAAGGACCTGCTCGAGCACACGGCCGCCGGCCGCACCGCGGACCTGGTGCTCGCGCCCACGCCCACGGATGCCCACCAGGACCACCGACTGCTCGCGCAGCTCGCACCGACGGTGTGGCGCGACCAGCTGGTGCTCGGCTATGAGATACCGAAGTGGGACGGCGACCTCGGCAACCCACAGCTCTACGTACCGCTCGACGACGAGGTGATGCGGACGAAGGTCGAGCTGCTGAACAAGGCCTACCCGTCGCAGTCCGGTCGGGACTGGTTCGACGACGAGGTCTTCTACGGCCTGGCCAGGATCCGCGGCATGGAGTGTCGTAGCCGGTACGCCGAGGCGTTCACCATCACGAAGGCGAGGCTGACGTGGTAGCCGGCTGCCGCGGCTGCGGCTCACCCGACGTGGAACGGGTGGTCGACCTCGGCGAGCAACCGGGCGCCGACCACTTCCCCGCCACCGGCAACCCGGCCGCCGACCCGCGCTGGCCGCTGGAGCTGTGGCTGTGCCGTGGCTGCACGCTGGTGCAGCTCGGTCCGGTCGAGCCGCAGCTGCCCGAGCCGCCGCTGGCGATCGAGTCGGCCACCAGCCGCGCACACACCGTCCGCTCGGTGGACACCATCCTGCGCCGGCACCCGGAGCTCGCCGACGCGACCGTCTACGAGTTCGCCAGCCACCACGGCGGCTCGTGGCTCGACCACCTGCGCGCGGCCGGCTGCCGGCCGGTGACGGACATCGACCAGGCGGCACTCGTCGTGGACGTGCATGGCCTCGCCCACGAACCGCACCTCGGCAAGGCGCTGCGCGCACGCGCCGAACGGCTCGCCCCCGACGGGCTGCTGGTGCTCGAGTTCCACCATCTGCTCCCGCTGGTGCAGGGCAACCAGTTCGACACCATCAGGCACGGGCACTGGTCGTACCTCTCCGTCTCGACACTGCGTGCGCTCGCCGCACCGCTCGGCCTCGCCGTCGTCCACGTGGACGACGTGCCGCTCTTCGGCGGCAGCCTGCAGGTGACCCTGCGCCGACTGCCGGCCGGCGACGACACTGTGCAGGCGGTGCTCGACGCCGAGCGCGCGGCGGGACTTGCGGACCCCGACACCCTGCGCGCGCTGCACGACAGCGCGACGGCCTGCGCCACGGCCCTGCACGAACGGCTCGCCGCGCACCGCGCGGCCGGCACGACCGTGCTCGGCTACGGTGCACCGTCGAAGGCGCCGGTGCTGCTGGACCTCGCCGGCGTCGGCCCCGACCTGCTGCCGTTCACGGTGGACGCGGCCATCGCCAAGCACGGCCGGCGCATACCCGGCTGTGGCGTCCCGATCAGGCCGGTCGACGCCCTGCGTGCGGCACGGCCCGCCGTCGTGCTCGTCCTCACCTGGGACATCGCCGACGAGGTGATCACGCAACTCGAAGCCGACGGCGGCTGGGGCGCGAGCTACCTGGTGCCGCTGCCGCTGCCCCACCTGCTGTCACGGCGATGAGCACGGACGTCAGCGAAGCGACCAGGCCGCGCACGCGCATGCTGCGCGGCGTGGTGACCAGGCTCTCCTGGGGCCTCACCGACCAGGCCGTGTCCAGCCTGACCAACTTCGCCGTGGGCGTGGTGGCGGCAAGGACGCTGGACATCACCGGGTTCGGGGTGTTCAGCCTCGCGTTCGTGACCTACGGCTTCGCCGTGAACATCTCCCGCGGGCTCGCCACCGACCCGCTCATGGTGCGGTACAGCGCCGTCGCGCCTGCCACCTGGCGGGTGGGGGTGGCCAGGTCGACAGGTGCTGCCGTCGGTGTCGGCGTCGCGGCGGGACTGCTGTGCCTGCTCATCGGTCTCGCGATGGATGGCGAGCTGGGAGCCGCCCTGCTCGCACTCGGCGTGGTACTGCCCGCACTCCTGCTCCAGGACTCCTGGCGCTACGGGTTCTTCGCGGCAGGCAAGGGCGGCCGGGCGTGCGCCAACGACCTGGTCTGGGCGGCCGCACTCGTCCCCGCGCTCGCCGTGGCCGGCATGGTGCCGAGCGTGTCCGCGTTCGTGCTCGCCTGGGGTGCCGCGGCCGGGGTCGCAGCACTGTTCGGCTGCGTGCAGACCCGGATACTGCCGAGGCCACTGGCAGTACGCACCTGGTACGTCGAGCAGCGCGACCTCGCTCCTCGCTACCTGGTAGAGAACGTCAGCCTCAGCGGCGGCGCGCAGATCCGGATGTACGGACTCGGCGCCATCGCCGGGCTCGCAGATGTCGGCGCGGTGCGCGGTGCGGAACTCCTGCTCGGCCCGTTCTTCATGGTGCTGATGGGCGTCGGTCTGTTCGCGGTGCCCGAGGCGGCCCGGATGCTGCGGCGGTCGACGCAGAAGCTCACTTCGTTCTGCCTGGCGCTGGGCGCCGGACAGGCGGTGCTGGCAATGCTCTGGGGAGCGGCGCTCATCCTGTTGCTGCCGGACGCCGTCGGCCGCGAGCTGCTCGGCGCGTCCTGGGAACCGGCGGCTGCGCTGTTGCTGCCCGCCTCGCTGACGATCATGAACGCCAGCTTCGGCACAGGCGCTGGCGCAGGCCTGCGCGCGCTCGGTGCGGCGCGCAGGAGCGTACGGGCGCAGCTGGTCGTGTCCTTGGCGTACGTGACCGGCGGCCTCGGCGGCGCCGTGGCCGCCGGTGCGGTCGGCTCGGCCTGGGGGTGTGCGGTCGCCACCCTCATCGGCGCGGGCGTGTGGTGGTGGCACCTCGGTGCCGGGGTACGCGAACACCTGGAAGGGGCTGCAGCATGAGCACGAGCACGCCACGGCTGAGCGTCGGCCTGCCGGTCTACAACGGCGAGCGCTACCTCGGCGAGGCACTGGATGCACTTCTCGGCCAGACCTACCGCGACTTCGAGCTGATCATCTCCGACAACGCCTCCACCGACGCGACACGGCAGATCTGCGCCAGGTACGCGGAACGGGACGACCGCATCAGGTACTTCAGGCAGCCGACCAACACCGGTGCGGCGGAGAACCACAACTTCGTCTTCCGGCAGGCCCGCGGCGAGCTGTTCAAGTGGGCGTCGCACGACGACCTGTACGGCAGGCGGTTGCTGGAGAAGTGCGTGGCGGCGCTCGACGACGACCCGCAGGTCGTGCTGGCACACGCCTGGCAAGCGTTGATCGGCGCCGAAGGCGAGGTACTCGAGCAGATCGACTACCCGCTCGCCACCGACGCGCCCACGGCCGCGGAGCGGTTCGCCAGCATGCTCTTCACCGTCGGCGGCGACGACTTCTACGGCGTCATCAGGAGCGACGTACTGCGGCGGACGAGACTGCAGGAGAGCTTCCACCACGCCGATCGGGTCATCGTCGCCGACCTCGCGCTGCAGGGCCGGTTCCACCAGGTGCCCGAGGTGCTCTACTTCCGCCGCGACCACCCGGGCCGCGCCGAGCGCGCCCAACCGTCGATGCGCGCCAGGTGCGCCAACCTCGACCCGCGGCGGGCGAACCGCATCCGCCACCCCCGCGCGCGGTTGCTCGCGGAGTACATCTGGGGCTTCGTCGCCGCCGTACGGCGAGCGCCGATCACGCCGCCCGAGCGGCGGCGCTGCTACCGCCAGCTCGCGCGCTGGCTCACCGACCGTGCCATCCCGGCGAGATCGCGGCGCGGCGCGCCGACCCGGATGGAGGACCGGCACGTCGGCACCGTCGCCGAACGCCCTGCGGTGCGGGCGTTCGCCGACATCGCCGGGCAGGCGGGAGGCTCCTAGATGCCCGCGGCGGTCCCGCGCAGGGTCGGCTTCTTCGGGCTGCTCGGCTCGGGCAACACCGGCAACGACGCGTCCCTGGCCGCACTGCTCACCGCGCTGCGCACCCGGTATCCCGACGCCGAGCTCAGCTGCATGTGCGCCGGTCCCAGCGAGATCGCCACCAGGTACGGCCTGCCGACCACTCCCATGCACTGGTACTCCGCGGACGACACCCGTAGCCGAACGGCAGTGGTGCGCAAGGCGTTCGGCAAGCTGGCCGACGCGTTCCGCACCGCGGCCTGGGTGCGCAGACACGACGTCGTCATGGTGCCCGGCATGGGCGTGCTCGAGGCGACACTGCCGCTGCGTCCGTGGGGGGTGCCGTACGCGCTGGTGCTGTTGGGCCTCGCCGGGCGCTGCTTCGGCACGAAGGTCGCGTACGTCTGCGTCGGCGCCGCGTACACCACCCAGCCGGTGACCAGGTACCTGATCGCGATGGCCGCCAGGCTCGCGCACTACCGCTCGTACCGCGACGCGCTGTCGAAAGCCGCCATGACGCGGATGGGGGTCGACACGACCGGCGACCACGTGTACGCCGACCTGGCGTTCGCGCTCCCCGCACCCGAGCCCACCGGCGGTCGCGGCCGCACGGTCGGGGTCGGCGTCATGGCGTACCACGGCACCACGCTCGACCGCCGGCAGGCGGACACCATCCACGACACCTACCGCACCACGCTGCGCGGCTTCGTCGCCTGGCTCGCCGAGCACGGCTACGCGGTGCGGCTGTTCATCGGTGACGCCGTCGACGAACACGTGACGCGGGCCATCGTCGACCAGCTACCCGCGCACGGCGACGTCACCGTCGTGCCCACCACGACCTACGACGACCTGTTGCGGGCGATGGCGGACGTCGACTACGTCGTCGCGTCGCGCTACCACAACCTGCTCGCCGCGTTGCTGCTCGGCAGGCCCACGGTGTCGATCAGCTACGCGGAGAAGAACGATGCGTTGCTCGCCGACGCCGGGCTGGCCGACTTCTGTCACCCACTGCGCAGCCTCCACCTGAGCCGTCTGGTCACCTCGTTCGACCGGCTCGCCGCCGAACGCGACGACCTCGTCGCGGACATCCGGGAGGCGAACGCGCGGAACGCACAACGGCTCGAGGAGCAGTTCCACGACCTCGCGACCACGCTCTTCGCCGAACCCGCCCAACCGTCCGTGCAGCCGAGCTGAGGAGATCATGCGCGTCCAGAACGTCGCCAGCGTCACCGGAGTACTCCTGTTCCACCCTCGCCCGGCCGTGGACGAGCGCGGCTTCTTCTGCCGCACCTTCGACGCCGACGCGGTCCGCGCCGCCGGGCTCGACCCGAACGCGTTCATCCAGGACAGCGTGTCGCGCTCGGCCCTCGGCGTGGTGCGCGGCCTGCACCTGCGCGCCGGTGCCGGGGAGAGCAAGCTCGTGCGCTGCTCGTACGGGACGATCTTCGACGTCGTCGTGGACCTGCGGCCGGCCTCCCCCACGTACAAGAACTGGGTGTCGTTCGAGCTGTCCGGCGAGGAGCAGACGACGCTCTACGTGCCCGCCGGCTGCGCCCACGGCTTCCAGGCACTCACCGACCCCGCCGACGTGTCGTACCGCATCGACCGCGCGCACGACCCGGCGGAGGACGTGACCATCAGGTACCACGACCCCGACCTCGCGATCACCTGGCCGCTGCCGGTGACCGCGATGTCCGAACGCGACCGGCAGGCTCCCAGGCTCACCGAGGTGGCACAGCTATGAACTCACCGCACCGCGAACTCGCGTCCTCCGCCGAGCTGAACGAGGTGCTGCACGCGCTGGTCCCCGGCGGCGCGCACACCTACGCCAAGGGCGACGACCAGTACCCGGCCGGCCTCGCCCCGGTGATCTCGCACGGCGCGGGTGCCCGCGTCTGGGACGTCGACGGCAACGAGTACATCGAGTACGGCTCCGGGCTGCGCTCGGTGAGCCTCGGTCACGCCCACCCACGGGTCGTCGCCGCCGTGCAGGAGCAGCTCCACCGCGGCGCCAACTTCGTCCGGCCGAGCGCGATCGAGGTCGAGGCGGCCGAGCGGTTCCTTGCGACCGTGCCGACCGCGGACATGGTGAAGTTCGCGAAGAACGGCTCGGACGCCACCACGGGGGCGGTACGGCTGGCCCGCGCCGTCACCGGCCGTCCACTCGTCGCCATCTGCCGCGACCACCCGTTCTACGCCACCGACGACTGGTTCATCGCGACCACGCCGATGGCCGCGGGTATTCCCCCACAGGTGGCCGAGCTGACGGTCACGTTCCCCTACGGCGACCTGGACGCCACCGCCGAGCTGCTCCGGCTGCACGACGGCCAGGTCGCCTGTCTGGTGCTGGAACCCGCCACCCACAGCGAACCGCCGGACGGCTACCTCGCCGGCATGCGCGCGCTCGCGGACAGGTACGGCTGCCTGCTCGTCTTCGACGAGATGATCACCGGCTTCCGCTGGAGCGCCGCAGGGGCGCAGGGCGTCTACGGCGTGCAGCCCGACCTGTCCACGTTCGGCAAGGCGCTGGGGAACGGCTTCGCCGTCTCCGCGCTCGCCGGGCGCCGCGAGCACATGGAACGCGGCGGCATCCGGCACCACGACGAGCGGGTGTTCCTGCTATCGACCACCCACGGCGCGGAGACCCATGCGCTCGCCGCGGCGATCGCCGTGATGGACGTCTACGCCGGCGAAGGCACCGCGCAGCGGCTGCACGAGCTCGGTGAGCTCGTGGCGGCGGGCGTCCGCGAGGCGGCGGAGGCGATGGGCGTGGCCGACCACGTCACCGTGCGCGGCCGGGCGAGCAACCTGGTCTTCACCACCCTCGACGAGGACCTCAGGCCGTCGCAGGAGTACCGCACCCTGTTCCTGCGCGAGCTGCTGTCCGGCGGCGTGCTGGCACCGTCGTTCGTGGTCAGCAGCGCGCTGTCGGAACGCGACATCGAGCGCACCGTGGACGTGGTCGGGCAGGCGTGTGCCACGTACCGCAAGGCGCTGGACGCCGGTGACCCCACGCCGTGGCTGGGTGGCCGGCCGGTGCGACAGGTGTTCCGCCGTTACGCCTGATGCGTATCCTGGCCGGCATGTGCAGAAACATCACCACCCTCCGCGGCCTGGAACCGGTGGCCACGAACGAGGAGATCGAAGCCGCCGCCCGCCAGTACGTGCGCAAGGTGAGCGGCGTCCAGAGCGTTTCCGACGCGACCAGGGAGCCGTTCGAGGCCGCCGTGGCAGAGATCGCCACCATCACTGCCCGGCTGCTCGACGACCTGCCGGCACGCCGGCAACCACCGCCGACGATGCCGCCGCTGCGCCGGCCGGAGGTCCAGGCCCGGCTGGCGAAGAAGGCCGCCGGCTGACGCCGTGTACTTCGAGCACAGCGCAGCGATCTGGCGGGACTTCCCCGACCTGGTGCCGGTCGCGCTGACCGTCGACGGCATCACTGCCGACGCCGACGTGACGGCCCAGGTCACCGACCTCTCCACCCGCGCGAAGGAGCGGCTCGCCGCGGCGCCGGAGAGCGAGCTGCCGGAGATCCAGGCGTGGCGCCGCACGTTCGCCACCCTCGGCCTGAAACCCACGCAGTACCGCTGTGCCGCCGAGTCGCTGCTGCGCCGCTTCCGCAAGGAGGGCTCGCTGCCGCGGCTGCACCCGCTCGTCGACCTCTGCAACGCGACGTCCATGGCCTACGCCGTGCCCATCGCCGTCTTGGATACCGCCGCCGTCACCGACCACCTCGAGGTGCGCTACGCGACCGGCGACGAGACGTATCTGACCTTCGGCGGCGACGTGGAACACCCCCATCCCGGGGAAGTGATCTTCGCCGACGCCGACCGCCGCGCCCACGCCCGCCGCTGGACCAACCGGCAGAGCGGCCAGTCCGCCGTACGCCCAGGCACCGAGAGCGTCCTCGTCGTCGCCGAGGCACTGCACGCCACCGCCGCCACCGACATGCCGCGCCTGCTCGACACCCTGGCAACCGCAATCACCCAGACCTGGGGCGGCCCGCCCCGCGCCGTGGTCCTCGACCCCGCCACCCCGCGGCTCGACTTCTGACGACAGCGCCGGCAGGAGCGGCGCGGTTCAGTGTTCACCAAACTGCTCGCTCCACGCGGCATGCCAGACCGGTCGTCACAGCCCGTTGTGGACAGATCTACAGCACGCCAGCCTCTAACCGACGAAGCGGACATCAGCGCCATGAAGTGACAAGCTCGGGGCGGACTAAGTAATTGGGGGACGTTGGCATGCTCACGTCGCAGCCCGTTCTGGCACGCGGTCACCGCGCGCTCCTGCACCGACCGCTGTCCGCGCCCGCCCCGTCGTCTTCGCACGGATTGGCCTGACATGCCCAACGCCGCGCTGCCACCCGTGACCGTCATCGTGCCGACCAAGCACCGGTCGGAGCTGCTCCGCCGCGCCGTCGACGCCGTACGCGCCCAGGACTACGGCGGCGAGGTGCAGACCCTGGTGATCTACGACGACGAGGAACCCGACTTCGCGCTGGCGTGCGGCGGCGACCGCCCGGTCGTGGTGCTCACCAACACCAGGCAGCCGGGCCTGGCCGGTGCAAGGAACACCGGGATCATGCTCACCAACAGCGAGCTCATCGCGTTCTGCGACGACGACGACGCCTGGCTGCCGGACAAGCTCAGCACCCAGGTCCCCGCGCTGCTCGAGTCGCCGGACACCGCCCTGGTGACCTGCGGGATGCGGATCGAGTACGGCGACCGCACGATCGACCGCACCCTGCGCACCGACTGGGTGACCCTCGACGAGCTGATCCGCGACCGGCACGCCGAGCTGCACTCGTCGTCGTTCGTGTTCCGGCGCGAGCAGCTGCTCGGGCTCGGCATGGTGAACGAGGACCTGCCTGGCAGCTTCGGCGAGGACTACGACCTGCTGCTCCGTACGGCGAGGAAGGGCAGGGTACGCAACGTGCCCGGCGTCCACGTGCGCGTCCGCAGACACAGCGCCACGCGCTTCGTCCGCCGGTGGCAGAGCATGGAGGAGGCGCTGCGCTGGTTCCTGCAGGAGTACCCGGAGCTCGGCCAGGCCCGCGTCGGCGGCGCCAGGATCAGCGGCCAGATCGCGTTCGCCACCGCCGCCCAGGGCCACCGCAGCGAGGCACTGCGGTGGGCCGGCCGCACGGTACGCCGCAACCCCGGCGAGGCCCGCGCCTACCTGGCGCTCGCCGTCGCGTCCGGAGTGATGCGCCCTGACACCCTGCTGACCCGCCTGCACCGCCACGGCCACAGCATCTGACCCACGGCAGCAAGAACCCCCACGATGCTCCATCGTGGGGGTTCGAGCGCGGTCAGTTCTTGTCGAGACCGACCATGCCGGCGGCGACCGTCTGGTTGGTCACCTCGTCGATGAGGATGAAGCCACCGGTCTCCCGGTTCCGGCCGTAGTCGTCACAGAACAACGGCTGCTGGGTCCGTAGCGTGACCCGGCCGATCTCGTTCAGCCCCAGCGAGTCCGCGTGCTCGTCGCGGTGCAGCGTGTTGATGTTGAGCTCGTACTGGAGATCCTTGACGATCGCCCGGGTGGTGCGGGTGGTGTGCTTGAGCAGGTAGCGACCACCGGCACGCAGCCCACCGGACTCGCTCATCCAGCAGATCATCGCGTCGACGTCCTGGGTGACGCGCGGCTGGTTGTGCGGCCGGCAGATCATGTCACCGCGGGAGATGTCGATGTTGTCGGCCAGCCGGACGACGACCGCCATGTCGGGGAACGCCTCCTCGACCGGCCCGTCGTACGTGTCGATCGCCGTGATCTGGGTGGTGAAGCCGGACGGCAGGGCGAGCGCCTCGTCGCCGACCTTCATCACGCCACCGACGACGGTGCCCGCGTACCCGCGGTAGTCGTGGTACTCCTTGGCCTTCGGCCGGACCACGTACTGCACCGGGAACCGGACGTCGATCAGGTTCCTGTCGCTGGCCACGTGCACGTTCTCCAGGTGGCCGAGCAGCGTCGAACCGGTGTACCAGGGCATCTTGTCGGAGCGGTCCACGACGTTGTCGCCCTTGAGCGCCGACAGCGGGATGACCGTGAGGTCGTTCAGCCTGAGCCTGGTGGCGAAGACCTCGAACTCCTCCCTGATCTTGCGGTACACATCCTCGTCGTAGTCGACGAGGTCCATCTTGTTGATCGCGAGCACCAGGTGCGGTACGCGCAGCAGGTTCAGCAGGAACGCGTGCCGCCTGCTCTGCTCGGACAGCCCGGTACGCGCGTCGACCAGCACGATGCCGAGGTTCGCCGTGGACGCACCGGTCACCATGTTGCGGGTGTACTGCACGTGGCCCGGGGTGTCGGCGATGATGAACTTGCGGCTCGGGGTGGCGAAGTAGCGGTACGCCACGTCGATGGTGATGCCCTGCTCCCGCTCGGCGCGGAGGCCGTCGGTGAGCAACGCGAGGTCGGTGTACTCGTCACCGCGCTTCTGGCTGGCCTGCTCGACGGAGTCGAGCTGGTCCTCGAAGATCGCCTTGGAGTCGTAGAGCAGTCGCCCGATCAGCGTGCTCTTCCCGTCGTCGACCGACCCGGCGGTCGCGAAGCGAAGGAGGTCCATCAGAAGTAGCCCTCCCGCTTCCGGTCTTCCATCGCTGCCTCACTGGTCCTGTCGTCGGCTCTCGTCGCACCACGCTCGGTGACGCGGCTCACCGCCACCTCGGCGATGACGTCCTCCACGCTCGCCGCGGAGGACTCGACCGCACCGGTACACGACATGTCGCCCACCGTGCGGTAACGGACGGTCTCCTCGAAGACCGTCTCCTCTTCCCGCCGGTCGATCACGTCGGAGTCGGCCAGCAGCATGCCGTCACGCTCGAACACCTTGCGCACGTGCGCGAAGTAGATCGACGGCAGCTCGATCTTCTCCCTGGCCACGTAGTCCCAGATATCCAGCTCGGTCCAGTTGGACAGTGGGAAGACCCGCATGTGCTCGCCGGGGTGCACCCGCGTGTTGTACAGGTTCCACAGCTCGGGCCGCTGGCCCTTGGGGTCCCACTGGCTGAACTCGTCGCGGAACGAGAACACCCGCTCCTTCGCCCTGGCCTTCTCCTCGTCCCTGCGGGCACCGCCGAACAGGGCGTCGAAGTTGCCCTTCTGGATCGAGTCGAGCAGCACCTGCGTCTGCAGGCGGTTCCTGCCCTGCCCTGGCCGCTCGTGCACCCGGCCGTCGGCGATCGCCTGCTCCACGGAGCCGACCTCGAGGCGCAACCCGAACTGCTCGACCAGCCGGTCGCGGAACTCGATCACCTCGGGGAAGTTGTGCCCGGTGTCGACGTGCAACACGGGGAAAGGCACCTTGGCCGGCCAGAATGCCTTCACCGCCAGGTGCAGCAGCACGCAGGAGTCCTTGCCGCCGGAGAAGAGCAGCGCGGGACGCTCCCGCTCGGCTGCCGCCTCCCTGATCACGTGGATGCCCTCGGCTTCGAGGGCATCCAGCTGGGACAGCCGGTAGTCATGTGTGGTCGTGGCCATCAATCGGGCGCTCCTTCAAGGCGACGTGGACCGTTGCGTCGGGCCCTCATTGCCAACGCTCTACCTCACCGATCACTTCCTGCCGCGCCGCGTGGGACGCGGGCCGTCAAAGTCAGTTGCGCAGAGCGTTCAACAGGTCGTCCGCGATCTCCTCGCGGCAGACGACGAGATCGGGCAGTGAACGCTCGGCTGTGTTGTACACCAACGGGGACCCGTCGAGTCGGGACGCGTGCAGTCCCGCAGCACGTGCAACGGCGACCGGCGCGGCGGAATCCCACTGGTACTGCCCACCCGAGTGTACGTACGCCTCGGCGACACCGCGCACCACCGCCGCGACCTTCGCGCCCGCCGACCCCATCGGGACCAGCTCGCCGGGAAGGACCTCCGCCAGGCGTACGGCCTCCGCGGGAGGACGCGTACGGCTGACCAGGATACGTGGCGGGGACTGCGCCGGCGCCAGCGGCAGCGGCTGGTCGGCGGTGAGCACCTGCTCGAGCGCGGGCAGCGCTACCGCACCGGCCACCAGCTCACCCCGCTCCCACAGCGCGACGTGGACCGCCCAGTCCGATCTGTCCGGTTCGCTGAACTCACGGGTGCCGTCCAGCGGGTCGATGATCCACACCCGGTCCGCGGCCAGCCGGCGCTCGTCATCCGGCGCCTCCTCGGAGAACACCAGGTCGTCCGGGCGCGCCTCGGCGAACAGCCCGGCGAGCAGGTCCTGCGCCTGGCGGTCGCCCTCCTTGCGCCGGGTCGCCGGGTCGGCGTCGGCGTGGCTGCGACGTACCTCGACGAGCAACTCGCCCGTCCGCTGCGCGGCGGATCGGGCGAGGGCGTGGTCATCGTCTCTGGTCCACGCGGTCATGGACACCAACTTCCAAGTAGCGGCGAACCGCCGATGCGCGTCATCGGGGTATTGTTCCACCTCGCCTCACGGCCGTGGCCGCGGGCCGAGGCACGCCGGCAGGACCGGCGCCGGGACCGGACTACGACAGCGCCCCCCTGGTGTTGTAGCTGGTCTGTGTCTGTTCGAGACCGGCGACGAGCAACGACTCCACCGCGTCAGCGGTCCTGTCCACCAGGTAGTCGAGATCCTTGCGTTCCGCGGCGCTGAAGTCGCGGAGCAGGAAGTCGATCGGGTCCTGCCGGCCGGGCGGGCGGCCGACGCCGAACCGCATCCGGTAGTAGTCGCCGTGCCCGAGCGAGCGGCGGATCGACTTCAGCCCGTTGTGCCCGTTGTCGCCACCGGCGAACTTCACCCGCAGCTGGCCGTAGTCGAGGTCCAGCTCGTCGTGCACGACGACGAGCCGTTCCGGCGGGACCTTGTAGAACCCGCTGAGGCCGGCGACCGCGGCGCCGGACTCGTTCATGTAGGTCTGCGGTTTCGCCAGCACGCACCGCGTGCCGGCCACCCGGTCCTCGGCCACGTCCGCGCGCGAGCAGTGCCGCTTGAAACTCGCGGCACACCGGCTCGCCAGCACGTCGACGACGAGGAACCCGGCGTTGTGCCGGTTACCCGCGTACCGCGGGCCCGGGTTGCCGAGACCGACGAGCAACCACGGGGTGTCGGACGTAGCGTCCATCCTGCCCGCCGATCCGGATCAGCTGGAGGCCTCCGCCGACTCGGTCGACTCGTCGGCAGCGGCTTCGCCCTCGGCCTCGCCCTCGGCTTCCCCGCCCTCGGCCTCGCCCTCTTCGCCGGCCAGCTCCTCGGCCGTCGGCGTGTGGACGACGTGCAGGACGAGCAGCTCGCCGTCCGCGTCCAGCTCGACCCCGTCGGGCAGCTTGACGTCGGCGGCGGTCAGCTGGTCGCCGATCTCCATGCCCTCGACGCTGACCTCGATCTCGTTCGGGATGTGGGTCGCCTCGGCGAGCACGGTGAGGCTGGTCAGCTGCACCGCGAGCATGCCGTCGACAGCGACCTCGCCGTCGACGTTCAGCGGGATGTCGACGCTGACCTTCTCGCCGCGCCGCACCAGCAGCAGGTCGACGTGCTCCAGCTCACCCTTGATCGGGTTGCGCTGTACCGCCTTGGGGATCGCCAGCTCGGACTTGTCCAGCCCCTCGATACGCAGCAGCACGTTCGGCGACTTCAAGGCGAGCATCAGGTCGTGGCCAGGCATGGACAGATGCCGGGGGTCGGTGCCGTGACCATAGAGCACCACCGGCACCTTGGCGGCGCGGCGGACACGACGCGCGGCACCCTTGCCGAACTCGGTACGCGGTTCGGCCTGGATACGGACCTCGGACACGGCGGTACTCCTCGTTGCGTGGTCGTTGCATGCTCGTTGCCGGATGACCGGCGGGCGCTTCCGTCGGGTGTCGGAATGCACCGAACGTTGGTCGGGCACCACCGAGTTCGGCCAGTGCCGCGCCGGTGACGCACATGAGCTCCTGAGTCTATCGGCTGCACGCGCGGAGCCGATAAGCGCATCCACCCCAGGAACCGGCTCTTGCCGTTCGAGCTATATCGATATATCGTTAACTATCGCAGACAGTCTCATTAGGGACTGTCGCGAACAGCTCTCTTGAAAGGAGAACCCATGCACGCAGATGCATCGATGCGCGGGCCGTGGTGGCCCGCCTTCAACCCAATGGCCGCCGCCGAGGAAGGCCGCGGCCGGCGCGGACGCGGACGCCCGGGTGGCGGGCACGGACCCCGCGGTGGCCCGGGCCCGTTCGGCTTCGACCCGCGGATGTTCGGCCGTGGCTTCGGCCCCAGGCACCGCGGTCGCGGCCGGCGCGCCAGGCGCGGCGATGTCCGGGCCGGGATCCTCGCCCTGCTCAGCGAGCAGGCGCGGAACGGCTACCAGATCATCCAGGAGCTCACCGAGCGCAGCAACGGGTACTGGCGACCGAGCCCCGGCTCCGTCTACCCGGCCCTGCAGCAGCTCGAGGACGAGGGCCTGGTCCGCACCACGGAGATCGACGGCCGGAAGGCGTACGAGCTCACCGACGCGGGCCGCGAGTACGTCGAGGCACGCCCGGGCGAGTTCACCGCACCGTGGGACGCCCTCGCCGGCGACGTCGACGAACGGGCGCAGGAGCTGGCGAGCCTCGCCGGCCAGCTCGGCGGCGCGGTGATGCAGGTCGTCCAGGCCGGCAACGACGCGCAGCTGGACCGCGCGAAGCAGATCCTCGTCGACGCACGGCGGGACCTCTACCGGATCCTCGCCGACGACGAGGACGCGTCGCCCGACGACGCCGACGACGAGACCCGGTGAGCGCCACACTGCCCCATCGCCTGACGCCCTAGACTGGGCCAACGGCGGTGGGGCTCGCCGTCAACCGCGACTGCGTCGCCAACGGTCCCTGCGTACGAACACGCATCAGGGAGGCGACGCATGACCGTATACCCCGTCGACCTTTCGCGCTCCGCTCCTCGCTCAGCTGCGGTGCGTGCACGCGTCCCGGCTACCGTTCTCGCTGCGATGCTCACGCGAAAGGTCTCCTCATGACCACCCGGCCGGACCCCGCGACCACTGCTGACGTCTTCCGCGATCCCGCCCCGTCCCGCCGGACCTGGCGGCGGCTGGTCGGCCACCTGGACGTGCTCGCGGTCGTCGCCGTCGGGGGCGCGCTCGGCAGCACCGGTCGCTACCTGGTCGGGCTCGCGCTGCCCACCCCGGCCGCCGGCGTGCCGTGGGGCACGCTGCTTGCGAACGTGACCGGCTGCCTCGCGCTCGGCGCGCTGCTGGTGTTCGTCCTCGACCTCTGGCGGCCGACCCGGTATCTGCGGCCGTTCCTCGGCGTCGGGGTGCTCGGCGGGTACACGACGTTCTCCGCGGTGACCGTGGAGGCCCTCGACCTGGTACGGGCCGGCGCCTGGCCGGTCGCCTTCGGGTACCTGGCCGGCAGCGCGCTCGTCGGCTTGCTCGCGGCCTGGCTCGGTGTCACACTCGCGCGCACCGTGATCCGGTCCGCCCAGCAGAGGAGAGCGAACCGATGAGACTCTCCGGGCCCGCCTGCCGCCTCACCGCGATCGTCGGCGAGAGCGACCAGTACCACCACCACCCGGTGTACACGGAGATCGTGCACCGGGCACACCGCGCCGGGCTCGCCGGCGCGACCGTCCTGCGCGGCGTGGAGGGCTACGGCAAGAACAACCACATCCACACCAGCCGCATCCTCAGCCTCAGCGACGACCTGCCGGTCGCCGTCGTGATCGTCGACACCGAGGAACGGGTGAGGAACTTCCTGCCCCAGCTCGACGACGTCGTACAGGGCGGCCTGGTCATGATCGACGAGGTCGAGGTCATCCGCTACGTCGGCGACGCCGAGGCGGCCGCGACGTGACCCTGTTGTTCGTCGCGCTCGGCGGCGCGGTCGGTGCGCCGCTGCGTTACCTCACCGACCGGCTGCTGCAGCGCAGGGTCGACCAGGTCTTCCCCTGGGGCACGCTTACCGTGAACGTGGTCGGCTCGCTCGTGCTCGGCGTGGTGCTCGCGCTCGCCGGCGGAGGAATGCTCTCCCCCGCCGCCGTCGCGTTCCTCGGCACCGGCGTCTGCGGCGCGCTCACCACGTTCTCCACGTTCAGCTTCGAGACGCTCCGGCTGGTCGAGCAGGGCGCCGTGCGGCAGGCGGTGCTGAACGTGGCCGTCAGCCTGACGGTCGGCTTCGGCGCCGCCGCGGCCGGCTACTACGTGACGGCCGCGCTCGGCTGAGCCGGGTCAGTCCTGGGCCTCGAAGAGGCTGGTGACCGAGCCGTCGTCGAAGACCTCGCGGATCGCCCGGGCGATCAGCGGGGCGATGGACAGCACGGTCAGCTTGTCGAACCGCTTCTCCTCGGGGATCGGCAGCGTGTTGGTGAGCACGATCTCCGACACCGGTGAGTTCTTCAGCCGGTCGACCGCGGGACCGGACAGCTGCGCGTGCGTCGCCGCGGCGACCACGTCGCGTGCGCCGTTCTCCATCAACGCCTCGGCGGCCTTCACGATGGTGCCGCCGGTCGCGATGATGTCGTCCACGATCACGCAGGTGCGGCCCTCGACCTCGCCGACCACCTCGTGCACCGAGACGTCGCGCTCCTTGCCGTACGGGTCGCGCCGCTTGTGGATGATCGCCAGCTGCATGCCCAGCCGGTCCGACCACATGTCCGCGACCCGCACCCTGCCGGCGTCCGGCGAGACGACGGTGGAGTCGGCGGGGTCCAGCCGGTCCGAGAGGTAGTCGGCCAGTATCGGCATCGCCCACAGATGGTCGACGGGGCCGTCGAAGAACCCCATGATCTGCGAGGTGTGCAGGTCGACGGCGATCAGCCGGTCGGCGCCCGCGGTCTTGAACAGGTCGGCCATCAGCCGCGCGGTGATCGGCTCCCGGCCGCGGGACTTCTTGTCCTGCCTGGCGTAGCCGTAGAACGGAGCGACCACGGTGATCCGCTTGGCCGAGGCGCGCTTCAGCGCGTCGACCATGATCAGCTGCTCCATGATGCGTTCGTTGATCGGCTCGTAGTGGCTCTGCAGCACGAACGCGTCGCAGCCGCGGACCGACTCCCGCACCCTGGTGTAGATCTCACCGTTGGGGAAGTCGTACACCTCCGTCGGGGTGAGCTCGATGCCTAGATGCTCGACCACCTCCTGGGCGAGCTCCCGGTTCGAACGCCCGGAGAAGACCATGAGTTGCTTCTGTCCGGTCTTCTTGATCCCCGTCATCGGCCGCCCCCCTTGTGCGGTCATACGGCTACACCCGTCCTGGTCAGCACGCCCTGGCTCATCCTTCTCCAGTCTCCCCTTCGGCTTCCCGGCTTGCCGCACGCTCCCTGGCCTTGCGTGCTGCTTCCGCGGACGGAGTATCGGAGCGTCGGCGCTCCACCCAGCCCTCGACATTGCGTTGCTTGCCACGCGCCACCGCCATGGCACCAGGCGGCACGTCACCGGTGATCACCGAGCCGGCCGCGGTGTAGGCGCCGTCGCCCACCTCGACCGGCGCGACGAGCATGGTGTCGCTGCCGATGCGTACGTACGCACCGACCCTCGTCACGTGCTTCCGCACCCCGTCGTAGTTCACCACGACGGTGGCTGCCCCGATGTTCGAGTGCTCGCCGATCTCGGCGTCACCGATGTACGACAGGTGCGGCACCTTCGCACCCGGGCCGACGGTGGAGTTCTTGATCTCCACGTACGCACCGGCCTTCGCCGCCTCGGCGAGGTCGGCGCCCGGCCGCAGGTACGTCCACGGGCCGACGTTCGCGCGTGGGCCGATCTGCGCGCCCTTGGCGTGCGTGTTGAGCACCCGCGCGCCGGCACCGACGGACGTGTCGACCAGCGTGCAGGACGGCCCGACCTCGGCGTCCCGCGCCAGGTGCGTGCTGCCGCGCAGCAGGGTGAACGGCTGGATGGTGACGTCCTCCTCGCAGGTGACGTCCGCGTCGACCCAGGTGGTGGCCGGGTCGACCACTGTGACGCCGGCGCGCATCCAGCCCTCGAGCAGCCGGTCGTTCAGCACCCGGCCGGCCGCGGCCAGCTGCACCCGGTCGTTGACGCCGAGCGTCTCCGCGTGGTCCGGGGCGACGACCGCCTGCATGCCGTGCCCGTCCGCGCGGGCCATCGCCACGACGTCGGTGAGGTACTCCTCGCCCTGGGCGTTGTCTGTGGTGAGCTTGGTCAGCGCTGCGGCCAGGTAGCCGGCGTCGAAGGCATACACGGACACCGCGCACTCGGCGATGCCGCGCTCCTCCTCGGTGGCGTCCTTGTGCTCGACGATCCGGTCCACCTCGCCGGTGTCCGGGCCGCGTACCACCCGCCCGTAGCCGGTCGGGTCGGGCAGCACCGTGGTGAGCAGCACGACCGCCGCGCCGGACTCCTCCCTGCGCTCGACCAGCCGCGCCAGGGTCTGCGTGGTCAGCAGCGGCGCGTCGCCAGGCACCACGAGGACGGTGCCGTCGGTGTCCCCCAGTGCCTCGAGCGCCAGCCGCGCGGCGTGACCGGTGCCGTGCTGTTCGGCCTGGACGACCGGCAGCGCCTCGGCGTCGAGCTGTGCGAGGTGCGGTGTCACCTGGTCGCGCCCGTGCCCGACGACGACGGCCGTACGCGCGGGCCGCAGGCCTTCGGTGGCGGCGAGCACATGCCCGAGCATGCTGCGACCGGCCAGTTCGTGCAGGACCTTTGGGGTTGCCGAACGCATCCGCTTGCCCTCACCTGCGGCGAGGACCACGACGACCGGCGGGCGAGCGCTCACGCGCATACTCCTCGGCGAGTGGGGAACGGGCGAGTCGTGCGGTCAGAGCTGCTGCCGGGCGCGACGCACGGGGAAGGTGGCCACGACGTACCCGACACCTGCCGAGAATACCGGCGGGTACGCGACGCGCCAGGGCTGGGTTCGAGGACGTGACCGGCCACACACCCATTGTCGGGGGCGGCGCGTGCGCTGCTCATCGGTGTGCGTCAGCTCCCGGGAGAGGACTCGAACCCCTAACACATGGACCAAAACCATGGGTGTTGCCGATTACACCACCCGGGACCGGATCATGGCCCACAGTACCGTCCGCCCTTTCCGCGGCGATCGATACTAGGTACTTCGCCGTCGTACGCGGCAAACTTGAAGGTGTACAGCCGGACAGGAGACGCCGATGACGGCTGCCGCCGACCGCTTCGACTTGGTCACGTTCACCAGTGACTTCGGCATCGACGACTCGTACGTGGCGATCTGCAAGGGCGTGCTGCGCCGGTTCGCCCCGCACGCGGACGTCGTCGACGTGACGCACACCGTGCCGGCGCAGGACATCCGCCATGCCGCCCTGGTGCTGGCGCGGACGGTGCCGTGGTTCACCGGCGCCGTCCACCTGGCCATCGTCGACCCTGGGGTGGGCACCGACCGCAGGGCGGTGGCCGTCCGGGCCGGCGACAGCGTGCTCGTCGGGCCGGACAACGGCCTGCTGATCGCGGCGGCGGACGCGCTCGGCGCGCCGCGGGAGGCGGTGGCGCTCACCAACACCGACCGGTTCCTCATGCCGGTGTCCGCCACCTTCCACGGCAGGGACGTGTTCGCGCCGAGCGCGGGACAGCTGGCCAGCGGCTGCGCGCTCACCGACCTCGGCGAGCCGATCGACCCGGCGACCCTCGTGCGGCTGCCGACGCCGCGGATCGCGACCGCCAACGGCTGCCTCACCGCGGAGATCGTGGACGTCGACACGTACGGCAACGTGCAGCTGGCCACCCGGCTGCACCACCTGGAGCAGGTCGGCCTCGCGGGTGCCAGCGAGGTGAAGGTGACGACCAACGGCGCGGTGACCCGGGCGCTGCGCACGAAGTCGTACGGCGAGGTGCCGCCTGGCACCCTGGTGCTGTACGTCGACTCCGCCGGGGCGCTGGAGCTTGCGGTGAACGAGGGCAGCGCCGCGCACGCGCTCGGCGCCACCGTCGGCGACGACGTAGAGATCCGCGGCGACTAGAGCATCACACGTGCTCGAGGGACGCCACCCACACCGGAACCCATGCCCGCGCAGGGCACCAAACTCGGCGAGCAACTCCACCCGGGCAACGACGCAGACATCCGCAGCGACTAGAGCATCACACGTGCTCGAGGGACACCACCCACACCGGAACCCATGCCCGCGCAGGGCACCAAACTCGGCGAGCAACTCCACCCGGGCAACGACGCAGACATCCGCAGCGACTAGAGCATCACACGTGCTCGAGGGACACCACCCACACCGGAACCCATGCCTGAGCAGGGCACCAAACTCGGCGAGCAACTCCACCCGGGCAACGACGCAGAGATCCGCAGCGACTAGTCGCGGTCGAGGTGCGCCACCACGAAGATGCGCCGGAACTCGAGCACGGTGCCCCAGGGCCGACGCGGGAACTCCTCGCGCAGCAGGGCGCCGTACTCGGCGAGGAACTCCGCCTGCTGCGGCTCCGCCAGGGCGTCGAGCACCGGTCGCAGGCCGGTGCCCTTCATCCAGTCGAGCACGGCGTCCTCGCCAGGCAGGACGTGCAGGTACGTCGTCTCCCAGGCGTCCACCAGGCACCCGAGGCCGGCGAGCTCGGCCAGGTACTCGGCCGGCTCCGCGACGACCAGGTGTCGGTCCGCGCCCGCGCCGACCAGGTCCCGCCAGCGCGGTGACTGCCGCAGCTCGGTGAGCAGCCGGTGGGCGGGCGCGCGGAAGTTGCCAGGCACCTGGAACGCCAACCAGCCACCGGGCGCTAGCCACGACACGAACGCGGGCAGCAGCTCCCGGTGCCCAGGCACCCACTGCAGCGCGGCGTTCGACACCAGCACGTCCACCGGCTCGGCCGGCGTCCACTTCGCCAGGTCGGCCTGCTCGAAGGTCAGCCGGCCGGGCAGCTCGTGCTGCGCGGCCTGGTCGAGCATCTGCGTCGAGTTGTCGATGCCGGTCACCCGCGCGTGCGGCCACCGCTGCGCGAGCGAGGCGGTCGCCGCGCCGGTGCCGCAGCCGAGGTCGACCACCTGGTGCGGCCGCTCGGCACCGACCCGCCGCACCAGGTCGTAGAACGGCCTGATCCGGTCGTCGGCGAACCGGTCGTACTGTTTCGCATCCCACATGCCAGGCACCTTCCCGGGTAGCTTGATATCAAGATACATCCTCGGCAGACTGGGCGCCGTGCACCACAGTGAGCTCGCCGCCGGTGCCGCGGCCGTGCTGCGCGGCAACGACCGCGGCCGGATGACGGCCGCCGCCCCGCGGCTGTACCCGCACCAGTGGAGCTGGGACGCCGCGTTCATCGCGATCGGCCTGGCCCACCTCTGTGTGCCGCGGGCGATCACCGAGCTGACCAGCCTGCTCGCCGGCCAGTGGAGCACGGGGATGATCCCGCACATCGTGTTCGGCGACGCGTCCGGCTACTTCCCCGGCCCGCAGCGGTGGCGCAGCCAGGAGTCGCCGTACGCACCGCGCGGCGTCGCGACGTCCGGCATCTGCCAGCCGCCCGTACACAGCCTGGCGCTCGCGCACCTGGTGGCGGTCGCCCGCCGCAACGGCCAGGCCGACCGCCGCACGGCCGAGGACTTCCTCGCCGCCAGCTTCGACAGCTGGCTGGCCTGGCACCGCTGGCTCGCCACCGCCCGCGACCCCGGCCGCGCCGGCCTGCTGGAGATCAACCACGGCTGGGAGTCCGGCATGGACAACTCGCCGCGGTGGGACGCGCCGTACGCGCGCGTGCACCCGGGTGCCATGGAGCCGTTCGAACGCCGTGACACCGCCCACGTGCGCGACCCGAGCGAGCGCCCGTCTGACCTCGACTACCGCCGCTACGTCTGGCTGGTCGACCAGCTCGCCGGCGTCCGGTACGCCGACGACGCGGCGCGGGGCTGCGACTTCCGGGTCGCGGACGTGTTCATGTCCGCGGTGTTCGCGGTGAGCAGCGAGGTGCTCGCCGAGCTCGCCGACGACCTCGGGCGCGACGCTGCCGGCACCGAGCTTCGACAGCTGGCCGACCGGTTCCGCGCCGGGGTGTCTGGCACCGTCGACGACGGCAGTGGGCTGGCCCGCGACCGCGACGTCCGCACCGGCGAGTGGCTCGCCGGCGAGACGGTCGGCGGCTTCGCGCCGCTGCTGTGCGGCGCCGACGACGCTCTCGTAGAGCGCCAGCGCGCGCTCCTGATCGGCCCGCGGTGGTGCGGGTACCCGCGGCTGCGGCACGCGTTGCCGCCGACAACGTCACCGCTCGCGCCGGAGTTCCACCGCCGCGCGTACTGGCGCGGGCCGCAGTGGCCGGTGCTCACCTGGCTGTTCTGCTGGGCGGCGAGCCGCCGCGGCGATGACGAGCTGGCCGGCAGGTTCCGCGAGGAGGCCCTGCACCAGCTCGACGACGGCAGTTTCGCCGAGTACTACGAGCCGTTCACCGGCGAGCCGCTCGGCAGCCGCGCGCAGTCGTGGACGGCGGCCGTGACGCTGGCGTGGCTGGCCGAACGCTAGTTCGCACCCGTCGGGTTTCCGACGTAGTTTCGGTGACGTGACTGACGTACTCACCCCTCCATCCGACCTGCCGCGCACTGTCGGTGGCCTGCGCGCCGCCGGGCAGGAAGCGCGCAGTGTGCGTACCGAGATCCGCGACAACCTGCTCGCCGCGCTGCGCGCCGGCCGGGACCCGTGGCCGGGCATCGTCGGCTTCGGCGAGACCGTGCTCCCCCAGCTGGAGCGCGCGCTGCTCGCCGGCCACGACGTCGTGCTACTCGGCGAGCGCGGGCAGGGCAAGACCCGGCTGCTGCGTTCGCTGATCGGGCTGCTCGACGAGTGGAGCCCGGTGATCGAAGGCGCCGAGCTGGGCGAGCACCCGCTGCAGCCGATCACGCCGCGGTCGATCCGCCGCGCGCAGGAGCTTGGCGACGACCTGCCGATCGCGTGGCGGCACCGGTCGCAGCGGTACGCGGAGAAGCTGGCCACGCCGGACACGTCCGTCGGCGACCTGGTCGGCGACGTCGACCCGGTGAAGGTGGCCGAGGGCCGCAGCCTCGGCGACCCGGAGACCATCCACTACGGCCTCGTCCCCCGCGCCCACCGCGGCATCGTCACCGTCAACGAGCTGCCCGACCTCGCCGAGCGCATCCAGGTGGCGCTGCTGAACGTAATGGAGGAGCGCGACATCCAGGTACGCGGCTACCTGCTGCGGCTGCCGCTCGACGTGCTGCTCGTGGCGTCGGCGAACCCGGAGGACTACACCAACAGGGGCCGCATCATCACGCCGCTGAAGGACCGGTTCGGCGCGGAGATCCGTACGCACTACCCGCTGGCCGTCGACGACGAGGTCGCGCTTATCGGTCAGGAGGCGGCGACCGTCGCCGACGTGCCCGACCACCTGGTGGAGGTGGCGGCGCGGTTCGCCAGGCACCTGCGCGAGGCACCCGAGGTCGACCAGCGGTCCGGCGTCTCCGCCAGGTTCGCGATCGCCGCGGTCGAGACGGTCAGCGCGGCCGCGCTGCGGCGCGGGGCGGTCGCGGGCGAGGACCAGCCGGTGGCCCGTCCGGTCGACCTGAACGCCGTACCCGCGGTGCTGCGCGGCAAGCTGGAGTTCGAGACCGGGCTCGCGGCGTCCGACGACGCGGACGTGGACGAGCTGCTCACCCACCTGCTGCGCCGCTCGATCGCGGACACCGCCCGCACCCGGCTGGCCGGTGTGGACCTGGCGCCGCTGGCCGAGGCGGTCGCGGGTGGCCACCGCGTGGTGACCGGCCCTGACGTGCCCGCCGCGGACGTCGCGCAGGCACTCGCCGGCAGCGCCGCGGCCACCGAGGTGCTGCACCGGCTCGGCGTCGGCGAAGGCGACCCTGTCGGCCGCGCAGCCGCCGCCATCGAGCTCGCCTGCGAGGCCCTCTACCTGGCCCGACGCCTCGCCAAGGACACCGACGACGACGACCGTACCGTCTTCACCAGCGAGGAGCCCGAGTTCGGCTAGCGGGCGCGCTCGGCGGCGACTACGGCGGCGCCGATCACCCCTGCGGTGTTCTGCAGCTGCGCCGCCACGATGGGGGCGCGCAGGTGCAGCAGCGGCAGGAAGTGCTCCGCCTTCTTGCTGACGCCGCCGCCGACCACGATCAGGTCCGGCCACAGCAGGTCCTCGATGGTCGCGTAGTAGCGCTGCAACCGGGCCGCCCAGTCCGCCCAGGACAGGTCCTCCTCCTCGCGCTGCCTGGCAGCAGCGGCGTCCTCGGCGTCGTGCCCGTCGATCTCGATGTGGCCGAGCTCGCTGTTCGGGATCAGCTCGCCGTTGTACAGCAACGCCGTGCCGATGCCGGTGCCGAGGGTGGTCATCAGCACCAGGCCGCTGGCGTCACGCGCGGCGCCGTACCTCGCCTCGGCCACCCCCGCGGCGTCGGCGTCGTTGACCACGAACACGTCCCGCTCGAGCACCTTGTCGAACAGCGTGTCGGCGTCGGTACCGACCCAGGACGGGTCGATGTTGGCGGCCGTACGTACGACGTTGTCCTTCACCACGGCAGGCACCGTCACGCCGATCGGGCAGCCGTCCACGTCGGTGCCGAACTCGCCGACGATCTCGGCGACGACTGCCGCCACGGCCTGCGGCGTGGACGGGTCCGGGGTGGGGATCCTGACCCGTTCCTTCGCGAACTCGCCGGCCTCCAGGTCGACCGGCGCGCCCTTCATGCCGGTCCCCCCGATGTCGACGCCGAAACCACGGGAACGCTTTGCCATCGATGGACTCCCTCGACCCCGAACACGCTCTCGTCGCGCACCCTACCGGTACCGCGATCCGCGACGTAGCGTCCAAAGGGTGAGCAACCGCCGATTCACCTACGGCCGTTGGCACGGTGGGCCGGACCCGTTGGCCCGCCCGCGCAACCTGCGGGAGGCGATCGAGGCGATCGGCCGCGACGTGCTCGACGGGTCGTCGGTGCGCAACGCGATGCGCGAGCTGCTGCGCCGCGGCGTCAGCGGCCAGCGCGGCCTGGACGACGTCGCCGCGAAGGCGTGGCGACGTCGGTCGGAGCTGACCAGAGAGAACCGGCTCGACGGCACGCTGCAGGAAGTGCGGCGGCTGCTCGACCAGGCGGTGCAGGCGGAGCGGTCGGCGCTGGCCGGCGACGACTCCGAAGACGCCATGTTCCGGCAGCTCCAGCTGGACGCGCTGCCAGACTCCACCGGTCAGGCCGTCCGCGAGCTCGCCGAGTACGACTGGCGGTCGCCGGAGGCGCGCGAGGCGTACGAGCAGATCCAGCAGCTGCTCGGCCGCGACCTGCTCGACTCGCGGTTCGAGGGCATGAAGCAGGCGATGCAGAGCGTCACGCCCGAGGACGTCGAGCGCGTCCGCGAGATGCTCGCCGACCTGAACGACCTGCTCGCCGCGCATGCCAGGGGCGACCCCGACACGCAGCAGAAGTTCGAGCAGTTCATGGAGCAGCACGGCTCGTTCTTCCCCGAGCAGCCGCGCGACGTCGAGGAGCTCATCGACTCGCTCGCCGCCCGCGCGGCCGCCGCGCAGCGGATGATGAACTCGCTGTCCGAGCAGCAGCGCGCCGAGCTGGGTGAGCTGGCCGCGCAGGCGTTCGGCGACCAGCGGCTGGCCGCCAGCCTGGCCGAGCTGGACGCCAGGCTGCAGCAGGCCAGGCCGGGCGAGGACTGGTACTCCGGCGAGCGCTTCCAGGGTCAGGACCCGCTCGGCATGGGCGAGGCGACCGACATGATGCAGGAGCTCAGCGACCTGGACGCGCTGCTCGAGCAGCTCGGCCAGATGTACCCGGGCGCCAACCTCGACGACATCGACATCGACTCGCTACGCGACCTGGTCGGCGACGAGGCCGCGGTGGACGTACAGCGGTTGCGCGAGCTGGCCCGCGAGCTGGCCGCGCGCGGCCTGGTCGACCGGGCGCCCGACGGGTCGCTGCTGCTGTCGCCCAAGGCGCTGCGCCAGCTGGGCGAGACCGCGTTCCGCGACCTGGTGAGCGAGATCGCCAGGCGCGGCGAGCACGTAGACACGTCCGCCGGTGCCGCCGGCGAGGCGACCGGGGAGACCAGGCCGTGGCAGTTCGGGGACGCGCAGCCGTTCGCCACCACCGCGACCGTGCGCAACGCCATGCTGCGTACGGCGTCCGACGGCCAGCCGCTCACCGGCCGGGTCGAGCTGAGCGCCGCGGACATCGAGGTGGTGGAGACCGAGTCGCGTACCCAGACGGCCGTAGCACTGTGCGTGGACACGTCGTGGTCGATGGTGGCGGAAGGCCGCTGGGCGCCGATGAAGCGCACCGCACTGGCGCTGCACCACGTGGTCAGCACCCGCTTCCGCGGCGACGCGCTGAGCCTGATCGGCTTCGGCAGGCACGCGCAGGAGCTGCGGCTCGGCGAGCTGGTCGGCCTGGAGGGCGCGTACGAGCAGGGCACCAACCTGCACCACGCGCTGCTGCTCGCCAGGCAGCACGTACGCAGGCACCCGGGCGCGCAGCCGGTGGTGCTCGTGGTGACCGACGGCGAGCCCACCGCTCACCTGGAACCGGACGGCGAGGCGGTGTTCAGCTACCCGCCGCTGGCCGAGACCCTCGGCCGCACCCTCGCGGCCGTCGACGACCTCGCCCGCGCGGGCGCCACCCTCACCGTCTTCCGGCTGGGCGACGAGGCCCGCCTGGAGGCGATAGTGGACGTCCTCGCCAGACGCGGCGCCGGCCGCGTCGTTTCCCCCGACCTGGACGGCCTGGGCCCCGCGGTGATCAGCGACTACCTACGCACCCGCAGACGCGGCTGAGCCGGCAATCGGCCCGGTGTCGTCAGTCGGTGGTCTCTTGATGTCAAGATGGTTGTGTGCAGGACGAAGTGGATCGGCTGGTCGAGGCCTGGCGCAGGGAGCGCCCGGACCTCGACGTCGCGCCGCTCGAGGTGCTCAGCCGGGTGTCCAGGCTGGCCAGGCACCTGGACCTGGCCAGGCGCAAGGTGCTCGACGGGCACGACCTGGAGGCCTGGGAGTTCGACGTCCTCACCACGTTGCGCCGCACCGGCCCACCGTACGAGCTGAGCCCGACCGCGTTGCTGAAGGCCACCCTGGTGACCTCGGGCACCATGACCAACCGGATCCAGCGGCTGGCTGCCTCCGGGCTGGTCTCCCGGCACCCGGACCCGCGGGACGGTCGCGGCGCGCGGATCCGGCTCACCGACCGCGGCCGGGCGACCGCCGACGCCGTGCTCGCCGACCTGCTGGCCGAGGAGCGTGAGCTGCTCGCGTCGCTGTCGGCAGAGCAACGCACCGTGCTCGCCGGGCTGTTGCGCAGCCTGCTCCTCCCGTTCGACAACTAGTGTCGGTCCTCCGGCAACAGGTCGAGGAGGACCACATGAGGAACAGCAGCGACCGCATCCTGACCAGCCACGCCGGCAGCCTGCCGCGGACGCCCGAGCTGATCGGGCTGAACCGCGCGAAGCTGACCGGCGGTTCGCTGGACGAGGCCGAGCTGCAGGCCGGCCTGCGCGACGGCGTGGCGGAGGTCGTCCGCCGGCAGCGGGACATCGGCGTCGACGTACCCAACGACGGCGAGTACGGCCACGAGACGGGCGACGCGGTCGACTACGGCGCCTGGTGGGGCTACGTGTTCCAGCGCCTCGGCGGCCTCGAGCTCAGCGACACCGGCCTGTGGGAGGCGCCGGCCAGGCGCTCGGAGCCCGGCAACATCGTGCTCACCAGCTTCGGCGACCGGCGCGACCGCGCCCTCTTCGCGGACGCGTACAGCGACCCGAGCGCCGGCATCACCACCGGCGGCACGTCGCGCTGGTTTCCCCGTCTGCCGCGGCCCGCTCACGTATACCGGGCACGACGCTGTACAGCGCGACATCGCGAACGTCAGGGCGGCCATGGCGGCCGCCGGCGTCGAAGAGGGCTACCTGAACGCGGTGGCGCCCGGCAGCTGCGCGCGGTTCGCGAACGAGTACTACGCGACCGACGAGGAGTTCCTGTTCGCCGCCGCGGACGTGATGCGCGAGGAGTACCAGGCGATCGTCGACGCCGGGCTGATCCTGCAGCTCGACGACCCCTGCATCGCGGAGAACTGGGACCAGGTCAACCCGGAGCCGGCCGTCGAGGACTACCAGCGGTTCACCATGGTGCGGGTCGAGGCGCTGAACCACGCGATCAGGGACCTGCCGAAGGACCGCATCAGGTTCCACCTGTGCTGGGGCAGCTGGCACGGCCCGCACGTGACGGACATCCCCATGCGCGACATCGTCGACGTCATGCTGCAGGTCGACGCGGGCGGCTACTCGTTCGAGGCGGCCAACGTCAGGCACGAGCACGAGTGGAAGGTCTGGCACGACGTCACGCTGCCCGCCGACAAGGTCATCCTGCCCGGCATCGTCAGCCATGCGACCAACGTGGTGGAGCACCCCGAGCTGGTCGCGGACCGGCTCGAACGGTTCGCCCAGGCGGTGGGCAGGGAGAACGTCATCGCGTCCACCGACTGCGGCCTCGGTGGGCGGGTGCACCCGCAGCTCGCGTGGGCGAAGCTGGAGTCGCTCGCGCAGGGCGCGGAGCTGGCCAGCCGACGGCTGTGGGGCTGACCGGAGCCCTAGCCCACGGTGATCACCGTGACGGCGACCGCGGCAAGCACGAGCCCGGCCAGCTGCCTGCGGGTGCTGCGTTCCCGCAACAGGACGCGCGCGAGCAGCACCGTGACGCCCGGGTACAGCGCCGCGAGCACCGACACCACCACGAGCAGCCCCTGCCTGGACGCGAGCAGGAACGCGACCGTGGCCAGCCCACCGAGCGTGCCGGCGGCGGCCGCACCGAGGACGGTGGCGCGGCTGCGTAGGCCGGCCGTGGCACCGCGCACCGCGACCGCGAGGAACACCGCGATCGCGAGCAGTGCGACGAGCTGACCGAACACCGTCGGCCACAGCCCGCTGTCGGCGTCCGCGCGGGAGAGGGCGAGGAACAGCAGGCCGAAGCCGCCGCCGGCGAGCAGGCCGTCGACCGAGCCCTCGACCAGCTGGCCGCTGCGGAAGTCGCCCGCGCTGGCGATCAGCCAGACCGCAGGCAGGGCGAGCGCGACGCCGACGAGCGTCACGGCGGACGGCCGTTCGCCGAGCAGCAGCCCGGCGGCCGCGGGTATGGCGGCCGACCCCGCACCGGAGATCGGCCCGGCGACGCTCATCTGACCGCGGGCGAACCCGCGGTACAGCGCAACCGAGCCGACGCCGCCACCGACGCCGCTCAACGCACCCCAGCCGACCGCCGACGCAGACAGGTCACCGCCGACGAGCAGCGCCGCGACGAGCACGAGGACGGCGGCGGTGCCCTGCGCGAACAGCCCGACCCAGGCGTAGTGCGCACGGCGCGAGATCACCCCGGCCAGGAAGTCCGACGAGCCGTACGCGCACGCGCACACCAACGCCAGCGCGATAGCGATCACAAGGTGAGGCTAGCCGGCCACGTCGGCCGGTCAGCCGACGGAGACACCGCGGTTGAGCAGCGACCGCTCGACGATCTGCAGGCCGGTGAGGCCGGGCAGCCGCTGGATGCTCTCGTCGATCTTGCGCGCCGCGACGTAACCCGCCTCGCCGTTCATCACGTACCGCAGCACGTGCCGCACCTCGGACTCCGGCATCAGCCCGGAGCCGACCGGACCCCAGAACTTGTCCAGCGCGAACCTGGCCAGCCGCTGCGCCCTGCTGCCGAGCGCGAGCTTCTTCCGCGCCTGCGTGGCGTAGAACGCGACGTGCCTGGTCTCCTGCTTCGCGATGCGCCTGAGCAGTTGCGTGAGAACTGAGTGGTTGGCGACCTCGGCCAGCCGGGTGTACGCGGCGATGGCCGACCACTCGTTCACCGCACCCCACGCCATGTGCACGGCGACGTAGTCCTGCCCGGTGAAGTTGGCCAGCAGCGTGTGCTTGATCGGGTCGAGCTTGTCCTTCCAGCCGACCCGCTTGCGGACGAACCTGATGTGGCCGTAGTCGGCCGGGACCCCGTGCCGCTTCAGGACCTCCGCGAGGGCGGCCCCGTGCCAGAACTCCTCCATGTTCCACATCGTCATGAAGGTGGTGACATCCGGCTCGCGGTTGGACGGCGTGACGAGCATGTCACGCAGGTAGCAGACGGTGTGGTACTCGACGTCGCACATGTACTGAACGGCACGCAGGGTCTCCGGCGACAGCGGCTGCCGGTCGAACGCGTCGAAGTCGAGATCGTCGTATTTGACGGGCTTCGAGTTCTTCGCGTAGTCCTCGGTGTCGAAGGGCATGCTCAAACTTTACGTGCCATTGACGCCAACTGTGTCACCCCTTCGGGTCACCTACGTCACGGCACGGCAAAGCATCGGAGGAGTGCCCGTTCGCGGTGTCAGCCCGCCAGTTCGGCCAGCTCGAGCCAGCGCTCCTCGGCCTCCTCGCGCCCGGCCCGGACGGCGCGTAACGTCTGGTCGAGCTCCGCTGCGCGCTGGTAGTCGGAAGCGCTGCCCGCGAGCTGCTCGTGCAGCTCCGCCTCACGGGCGGTCAGCTTCTGGATCTGCCGCTCGACCCTCGCCAGGTCCTTCTTCGCCTGCCTGCTCTGCGCGGCCGCACTCGGCGCCGCCTGCTCTGTTTGCACTGCGGACGGCGCACGCTGTGCCTGCCGACGGTCGAGGTACTCCGTGACACCGCCAGGCAGGTGTGCAAGCGTGCCGTCGCCCATCAGCGCGTGCACCTGGTCGGTGACCCGCTCCAGGAAGTACCTGTCGTGGCTGACCACGATCAGCGTGCCCGGCCAGCCGTCCAGCAGGTCCTCGACCGCGGTCAGCGTGTCGATGTCGAGGTCGTTGGTGGGCTCGTCGAGGAGCAGCACGTTCGGCTCGGCCATCAACAGGCGCACCAGCTGCAGCCGCCTGCGCTCGCCGCCGGACAGCTCCCCGACCGGCGTCCACTGCCGGCCGTCGCGGAAGCCGAGCATCTCGCAGACCTGGCTGGCGGTGAGCTCCCGCTTGCCCACCTGGATGACCCGCCGGATCCGTTCCACCGCCTCGACCACCCGCTGGTCGCCGGCCAGCTCCTCCACGTCCTGGGAGAGGTAGCCGCGTTGCACGGTGCGGCCGACGACCAGCTTGCCGGCCGTGGGGCCAAGCTGTTCCGCGAGCAGCCGAAGCAGCGACGTCTTGCCGGCCCCGTTCACCCCGACCAGGCCGATCCGGTCACCCGGTCCGACGTGCCAGGTGAGGCGGTCGACGACCAGCGTGCTGGTGGGCTCTTCACCCACGCACAGCGTGACGTCGTGCAGCTCGTAGACGGTCTTGCCCAGCCGCGCGGACGCGAACTTGGTGAGCTCGACGCTGTCGCGCGGCGGCGGCTCGTCGGCGATCAGCTCGTTCGCCGCCTCCACCCGGAACTTCGGCTTGCTCGTGCGTGCCTGCGGGCCGCGCCGCAGCCAGGCGAGCTCCTTGCGGACGAGGTTGCGCCGGCGCTCCTCGGTGGCCGCGGCGATCCGGTCGCGCTCCGCCCGCGCGAGCACGTACGCCGCATACCCGCCGTCGTACGCGTGCACGCGCCCGTCGGCGACCTCCCAGGTCTGCTGACACACAGCGTCGAGGAACCAGCGGTCGTGTGTCACGACGACGAGCGCGGAGCGGCGGTTGCGTAGGTGCTCGGCGAGCCACGCCACCGCTTCCACGTCGAGGTGGTTGGTGGGCTCGTCGAGCACGACGACGTCCAGCTCGCGGACGAGCACCGCAGCGAGCGCGACCCGGCGGCGCTCACCGCCTGACAGCTTGGCGAGCGGCGCGTCAAGTCCCACGTTGGCCAGCCCGAGCCCGTCGAGGATCGCCCGGATCCGCGGGTCGGACGCCCACTCGTGCTCCCGCGCGTCACCGACGACGGCCGTCCGCACGTCCCCGGTCGGCGTGGCGTCGCGCTGCTCGAGCACCCCGATGCGGAGGCCGCGCACGTGCGTGACCCGCCCGGTGTCCGGCGGCTCCGCCCCGGCGAGCACGGACACCAGCGTCGTCTTGCCGGCACCGTTGGGGCCGACCACGCCGATCCGCTCGCCGGCCGCGACGCCGAGCGAGACCCCGTCGAGGAGCACGCGCTCGCCGTACGCCTTGCGCACGGTCTCCAGGTTGATCAGGTTCGCAGCCACTGCCGCCATGATGCCGTACGTGTGCCGCGACGGCCGGCTCGGTTCACCCCGGCGGGGAGCGCAGTCCCGTGCACAGCACGTCCGCCACCACACCGCCGACGGCACCGTCCCTGACCGCCACCTGGGCACCGGTGAGCAGTCCCTTCAGGTCGGTCACCGACACGTCGTCGCGGACGGCCCCGGCCGCCTGGGCACGCGCGAGCAGCTCGCCCAGCGCCTCCCTGAACTGCCCGCCGAGCTCGACCAGCTTGCGGGCGTCGCGGCCGGTCCCGGTGAGCGCGTCGAAGATCCACTTGTTGACCGCGGCGAGCTCGACGACGTCGTGCAGGTAGCGGAAGAACGCGCCGCCGGGGTCGTCGCCGGCGCCGAGCGAGCGGGCCTCGTCGACCAGCCACTGCACGCGGTCGGTCACGATCGCCTCGAACAGGGCGTCCTTCGTCGGGAAGTGCCGGTAGACGGTGCCGACGCCCACGCCGGCACGCCTGGCGATCTCGTCGACGCGCACCGACAGCCCCTCCGCGACGAAGACCTGCTCGGCCGTCTCGAGCACCCTGGCCCGGTTGCGCTGCGCGTCGGCCCGCAGCGGCCGGTTCGCGTCCTGCTCGACTACCACGGAGCCATCCTCGCATGGGGCCATGGACAACCGGAATCCCGATTCCGCATGATTACCGGAATGGATATTCCGATTCCGTACCACCTGCTGGGCCACACCGGGCTGCGGATCTTCCCGCTGGCACTCGGCACCATGACTTTCGGCGACCAGTCGTTCGGCCAGCACGACTGGGGCGCGGACGAGGCGACGTCGCGCGCCGTCTTCCACAGCTACCTGGACGCGGGCGGCAACTTCGTCGACACCGCGAACCTGTACACCGGCGGGCAGAGCGAGGAGCTGCTCGGCCGGTTCGTCGCGGACGCGGGTGTGCGCGACCGCGTCGTGCTTGCGACGAAGTTCACCGGCCCCACCGACCTGAGCGACCCGAACGCGGCCGGCAACGGGCGGAAGAACATCATGCGGTCGCTCGACGCCTCGTTGCGGCGGCTCGGCACCGACTACGTCGACCTGTACTGACTGCACATGTGGGACACCCTGACCCCCGTCGAGGAGGTGATGGCGACGTTCGACGTGCTTGTCCGCAGCGGGAAGGTGCGCGCCGTCGGCCTGTCCGACGTACCGGCCTGGTACGCGACGAAGGCACAGCTACTCGCCGACCGCCGCGGCTGGGAACCGGTGGCGGCGCTGCAGCTGGAGTACTCACTCGTCGAGCGCAACATCGAACGCGAGCACGTACCTGCCGCCCGCGACCTCGGCATTGGGCTGGTGCCGTGGGGCCCGCTGGCCAGCGGCCTGCTCACCGGGAAGTACACCCGCGGCGCGGACGGGCCGGTCGGCGACGGGCGGCTGCAGGCGTTCCGCGAGTCGCCGATGCTCTCCGCGGTGAGTGAGCAGCGGTGGGAGTGCTCGACGTACTGCGCGAGGTGGCCGAGGAGGTCGGGCGGACGCCCGCGCAGGTCACTCTCGGCTGGCTGCTGCGGCAGCCTGGCGTCACCGCACCGATCGTCGGCGCACGTACACCTGCACAGCTGGCGGAGAATCTGGGGGCGCTGGACGTCGAGCTCACCGCCGAGCAGCTCGACCGGCTGGAACGCGCCGGCCGCCCGCCGGCGGTGCACCCCTACTCGATGTTCGACCCACAGCACCAGCGCGACGTGATGCAGCTCCCCTACGAGGTACGCCGCGCCTCGTGACGCCCGGCGGCGAAGTAGACCACCAGGCCGGCGATCTCGTCCGTATGCGGCACGGGTTGTTCGGCACCGCGAAGGGCTACCGAACAACCGGGCGACCCGGCACAGTGGTCCGATGGAGTTCCTGCTGCTCGGTGCGATCGAGGTGATCGTCGACGGCCGACCGGTCGAGCTGGGCCGGCGCAGGGAACGGTGCCTGCTCGCGGTGCTGCTGCTCGACGCGGGCAAGCCGGTGCCGAGCGAGCGGCTGATCGAGCTGCTCTGGGACGAGCCGCCTGCGGACCCGCGCAAGGCACTGCAGATCCACGCGTCCCGGCTGCGGCGCGCGCTGCCCGCCGGCGTACAGCTGACCAGCGCGGCGGGCGGGTACGTCGTCCAGGTCGACCGCGACGCGGTGGGCGTACACCGGTTCACCGCGCTGGTGGAGCGCGCCCGGCGCTGCCCGGAGCCGGCCGAGCGTGCCGAGCTGCTGCGCGACGCGCTGCACCTGTGGCGGGGGCCGGTGCTGCCTGAGCTGACCACCCTCGGCAGCCGACCGATCCGCGCCCGGTTGGAGGAGATGCGCGTCGACGCGCTGGAGCAGCGGGTCGAAGCCGACCTCGCCGCCGGCCACCACCACGAACTGTTGCCCGAGCTCGCCGCGCTGCGCGCCGAACACCCCGGCAGGGACCGGCTCGCACGCGCCCGCCTGCTCGCGCTGTACCGGGCGGGCCGCAAGGCGGAGGCGCTGCAGGAGTACGAGGACGCGGCGCGCCAGCTGGTGGACGAGGTCGGCCTCGACCCCGGCCCGCAGCTGCGCGACCTGCACACGGCGATCCTGCGCGACGACCCCGACCTGGCGGTGTCGCACACTGCGGCACCGGCGCCGCCACCGATCCGGCCCGCCGAGCTGCCCGCGGACCTGCCGTCGTTCACCGCCAGGCAGGCCGAGCTCGCCGAGATCGTCGCGGCGTGCACGAGCGCGCGCGGCTACTCCGTCGTCGCCCTCGACGGCATGGCCGGCAGCGGGAAGACGGCCCTCGCAGTACACGCGGCACACCGGCTCTGCGACGACTTCCCCGACGGCCAGCTGCACCTCGACCTGCACGGCTTCACCGCTGGCGTGGAACCGGTGACCGCCGCCGACGCGCTGGAGCGGCTGCTGAGCTCGCTGGGCGTCACCGGCGCGCGGCTGCCCGCGGGTGTCGCGGAGCGCGCCGCGCTGTACCGCAGCGTGCTCGCCGACCGCCGCGTCCTCGTACTGCTCGACAACGCGGCGTCCGCCGACCAGGTGCTGCCGCTGCTGCCGGGCACGCCGAGCTGCGGCACGATCGTCACCAGCAGGCAGCGGCTCGCCGACATCGACCAGGCGAAGCACGTCTCGCTCACCCAGCTGTCGCACGCCGAGGCCGGCACGTTGTTCACCAGGGTCTGCACCGAGGAACGGCTCGCGGCGGAGCCCGACGACCGGCTCGACCAGGTCGTCGAGCACTGCGGCCGGCTGCCGCTCGCACTGCGCATCGCCGCGGCGCGGCTGCACTCCAGGCCGGCCTGGTCGGTCGGCCACCTGCTCGACCGGCTGCGCGACGAGCACCGCAGGCTGGCCGAGCTGCGCGTCGGCGAGCGCAGCGTCGCGGGCGCGTTCCACCTCTCGTACCGGCAGCTCGAACCCGACCAGCAGCGGCTGTTCCGGCTCGCCGGGCTGGTGCCTGGCACGGACTTCGACACTGGCGCGGCGGCGGCACTCCTCGGCAGCAGCGTGGCCGAGGTCGGCCCGCTGCTCGACGACCTGCTCGACATGCACCTGCTCGAGCAACAGACACCCGACAGGTACCAGTTCCACGACCTGCTCCGCGGGTACGCGGCCGACTGCGCCCGCGCGGAGGAGCCGGAGGCACAGCGGCGGGCGGCGGTGACCAGATTGCTCGACTGGTACCTGCACGCGGCGAACGCGGCCAACGAACGGCTCGACCCCGGCCGCCGGCAGGTGTCCGTACTCGAACCGGCACAGCAGGTGGCGCAGCCGACGTTCACCGGGCTCGACGACGCCGCCGCCTGGTACACCGCAGAGAACCAGAACCTGGTCGCCGCGGTGCACCACGCGGCCGCCGCCGGGTGGCACGTGCATGCCTGGCAGCTCGCGCACTGCACGCACTACTACCACTACCTGCGCAGCCACATCGGCGACTGGGTCACCACCCACCACGCGGCGCTGGCGGCCGCGCGCCACCTCGGCGACACGTTCGCCGAAGCCGAGACGCTGACCCACCTCAGCGCCGCCTACGGGCGCTCGGGACGCGCGCAGGCTGCTATCGAGTGCCTCGAACAGGCGCTGCCGCTCTACCGCGACCTCGGCGACCGGTTCGGCGAGGCGGCCGCGACGAACAACCTCGGTGCCGCGTACATGTTCACCGGCCAGCGGGACGAGAGCCGGCGCTGTTTCGAGCTGGCACTCGAGCTGCGCCAGTCCCTCGGCGACGAACGCGGGGAGGCCATCACCCGCAACAACCTCGGCAAGTGCTTCATCCATCTGGGCCGTGCCGACGAGGCGCTGCTCCAGCTGCGGCACGCGCTCAGGCAGCACCGGCAGCTCGGCCGCACCAGGAGCGCGGCGAGCACGCTGGTCAACCTCGGCGTCGTCTACGTCCAGCTGGGGTACTACGACCGTGCCCTCGCGTGCGCCGAGGAGGCCCGCGCCACCACCGAGCAGATCGGTGACCACGACGACCTGGCCGACACGCACAACCTGCTCGGCGTGCTCGCCACCCGGCGCGGAGAGCACGGCACGGCACGGGACCACCACGCCCGTGCGCTCGCCCTCAGCCGCCAGATCGGGCAGCCGTCCCTGGAGGCGGACGCACTCAACGGGCTCGGCGAGGCGCACCATGCCGCCGGCGACGCGACGGCCGCGGTGGCGCACCACGAGCAGGCGCTGGCCCTGGCCGACCGGCTCGGCGACGCAATGCTCGTCGGCCGGGCCAGGCACGGCCTCGGCCGCGTCCTGCTCGCCGACGGCGCTCCCGAGCTGGCCGAGCCGCACCTCACCGCCGCGCTGGCCGCGTACACCCGGATGCGGGCCCCCGAAGCCACCCAGGTGCGCGACGACCTGGCCGCGACCGTCGAGACCGCCGTCGGCTGAGCGGCTCCCTCAGTGGCAGTAGTTGTCGTGCATCGCCGTGTCCCGTCCCGCCGTGTCCATGACGCCGCAGACGCTAGGCGGGACCCGTTGCCGGACGGTTGCCATCGGGCTGCCACCGACGGCCGGGACGGTCGGTCAGGCCGCGGCGGCGTCGACGACGCGGGCGCCTGGCACCGGGCCGCGGGCCCGGCGGACCACCTTGCAGACCCCAGCGGACGCGAGCTCGACGGCGAGGTCGACCGCGTGGTCGGCGGAGTGCGCGAGGAACGCGCAGGTCGGGCCGGAACCCGAGACCAGCGCGCCGATCGCGCCGAGCTCCTTGCCCGCGGCGAGCGTACGGCGCAGGGTAGGCCGCAGCGAGATCGCCGCGGGCTGCAGGTCGTTGTGCAGCGCACGGCCGAGCGCCACCTCGTCGCCGGCGGCCAGCGCGGACATCAGCGCCTCGGGCTCCGGCGGGTGCACCGGCGCCGTGCCGTCCACCATCCGGTCCCACTCGCCGTACACCTTCACGGTGGACAGCCCGCTGCCGGCGACGGCGAACACCCAGTGGAACTCGCCGCGTACCAGCGCGGGCGTCAGCCGCTCACCCATCCCGCGGCCGACCGCGGTGCCGCCGACCAGCGCGAACGGCACGTCGGCACCCAGCGAGGCGGCCACCTCGTGCAGGTCGTACCTGGCCGCCCTGGTGCCCCACAGCGCGTCGCAGGCGACGAGCGCCGCCGCGGCGTCCGCGCTGCCGCCGGCCATGCCGCCGGCGACCGGGATCTGCTTACGTAGCTGCAGCGAAACGTCGGCCGGTACGCCCGCGTGCTTCGCGAGCGCGTGCACGGCCCGCACCGCGAGGTTGCGCCTGTCGGTCGGCACGCCGCGGATGTGTTCGCCCAGCACGCTCAACGTGACCCCGGGCTCGTCCGCGGGACGGGCCGTCAGGTCGTCGGTCAGCGACACCGCCTGGAAGACGTTCACCAGCTCGTGGAAGCCGTCCGAGCGCGCACTGCCGACACCGAGGTGCAGGTTCACCTTGGCGGGTGTACGCACGATCACCGATGTCACCGACGTCCGACTCCTCTCACGGTCTTGCATCGTAAGGGTCCGCCCTGGCGGCCTGCTCCGCGAGGCGTGCGAACGCGGCCACGTCGAGGGTCTCACCCCGGGCGCGCGGGTCGACACCGGCAGCGACGAGCATCGACTCGGCGCGGTCGGCACCGCCGGCCCAGTCGGCGAGCGCGACCCGCAGCGTCTTCCTGCGCTGCCCGAACGCAGCGTCGACCGCCGCGAACACCTGAGCACGGGTCGCCGACGTCGCAGGCGGCTCCCGCCGAGCGAACGCGACGAGCTCGGAGTCGACGTTCGGCCGCGGCCAGAACACGCCCCTGTTGACGGCGCCGGCCTTGCGTACGTGCGCGAACCAGGCGGCCTTCACGCTCGGCACGCCGTACACCCGGCTGCCGGGGCCGGCGGCGAGCCGCTGCGCCACCTCCGCCTGCACCAGCACCAGCCCGCCGGCAAGCGTTGGGAACGTCGACAGCAGGTGGACGAGCACCGGCACGGCGACGTTGTACGGCAGGTTCGCCACCAGCGCCGTCGGCTGCCACCCGGCCAGGTCGTCGGGCGTCACCCGCATGGCGTCGCGCTCGACCACGGTGAGCCCGGCCGCGTGCGCGGGGGCGTACGCGGCGACGGTGCGCGGCAGGGCGGCGGCCAGCGACCGGTCGACCTCCACCGCGAGCACGTGCCGCGCCGCCGGGAGCAGGCCGAGGGTCAGCGAGCCGAGGCCGGGGCCGACCTCGAGCACGACGTCGTCGGCGGTGACGCCGGACGTACGGACGATCCGCCGCACCGTCCCGACGTCGACCATGAAGTTCTGGCCGCGGGTCTTCGTCGGCCGGATGCCGAGCTGTTCGGCAAGCAGACGCACATCGGCCGGGCCCAGTAACCCGGACCCGGCCGATGCGTCAGTCACGCACTGACTATACGCGTCTAGTCGGACACGTCCATTGGCTGGGCCCAGCGCTCTCGATCAGCTTGTAAGCCCGCCTGGTCTGCTCCTCCGGCGACGCGTCGCGCGGGTCACCGGTACCGCCCACAGACTCCCAGGTGGACTGGCTGAACTGGTACAGACCGAAGTGCGTGCCGTTCGACGCGTCCGGGTTCATGCCGGACTCGCACTCGGCCAGGTACTTCCAGTCCCAGCCACCGAGGGTCCAGAACGTGCCGTCCATGCCGCTGCTCGGCGCGGCGGTGCCGACGAGCACGGTCTTGGTCTCCGGCTTCTTCAGCACCTTCTCGCGGATCTTCTTCGGCTCGCCCTTCTTGCCGTCGACGATCCGGGTCTTGTAGTAGACGACCTTCTTGCCCGCCTTGCCGGGGTCCTCGACCTTGGTCTCGCCGCGCTCGAGGTCGTCGGTCTTCTCCTTCTTGACCGGCGGCGCGATCGCGACCGTCTTCTTGGTCTTCTTGATACTCACCCGGTAGACGCGGATCTTCTCGCCTTCTTCGAGCTTCTTGCTCTGCTTCGGCTTGACCACGTCGTTGGAGTCCGTCGACACGCCGGCGTCGGCGACCGCGTCGCCGACCGTCGTACCGAAGGACAGCAACTTCTCGGTCTCGTCGTCGGCCGTGACGCTGACGCGCTTGGGCAGGCTGACCTCGATCTCCATGCCGGACAGCGGGATCCGGGTGGACCGGTCCGCGGACACTCGCATGTTCTTGTCACGGAGGCCGAACTGCTTCAGCGCCTCGGACACGCTCAACGCGGTGACCCAACGCTTCTGCTCTTTGCCGTCGACGCTGATCGTGACCTTGCGAGCGTGTTTCACGACGATCCGGTCACCATCACCGATCGACGAGGACAACTTCGGGGCGACGAGGTCACGCTTGCCGGTGTCGACGTCGGCCTTCTCCAACACGCTCGACACGTCGTCGGAGAAGGTGTGCACGGTCTGCGTCTTGCCATCGACCGTGAGCTGCACTGAATTGTCCATCGCCGCGTAGGCGACGCCACCTCCGGTCATGACAGCAACAGCTGTCACGCCGGCGGCAATTGCTGCCGGTGTCTTGCGCACAATGCTCCCTGGGGCAACGGGTACGAGGCCGCAGGGATGGAAACGGGACGGCTACCTACACACGACCGCCTGGGACTTGACGGTTCGTGGCACGTCCCCCGAACGCCACCCGAGGCCTTCCCCAGACCTCGGCTAACAAGTGTTGGACTATAACGAGACGGTCACGTCGGGAGCAAACCGACCCACCGGAAGCGGGTAAATCCCCACGGACCCACACTCACCGTCCGTAACGACCGGCCCCGCGAGACTACGCAAAACCAGGGTGGAGTCAGGGTTGGTGGGACCGTCGGTAGCCAGCGCCGCCGGGTACGGTGGAAGTACGCAAATCGCCACTCGTACCGGGCAAGGGAGCAGCAGATGACGAAGAAGGCCTTGGGCTGGTACGCCGTCGGGGGCATCGGGGCCACGATCCTGGCGTTCGCGATACTCCCCAACATCATCGCGGGACTGATCTTCGTGGCCATCGTCGCGGCCCCGGTGGTCGGGTACTTCATGCTCGACCCCAGCCAGCGCAGGCGGCTCCGCCGCGTCAGCCGCAAACAGATCGGTTCCTGACTTGCTGGAACCGCCTAGCGCCAGCCGACGTGGATGCGGTGGTCGGGGCGGCGCCAGGTGCGCCTGCTGCGTAGCCGCGGCGCCGTTGACCTGGCATAACTGACCTCCACCGCCAACCGGTCGAGGCCGGGTGAGCCGGCTGCCCGCCAGTCCCGTACGCACTCGAGCAGCTCGCGGCGCTGCTGCACCGCGTCCCCGTACCGCTCCACCGCCGCCAGCGGCCAGGACGCGTCGGCGGTGTCCATGACCAGGGCACCGAACGCGCCCGAACCCGGGTCGACCAGGCCGATCCTGGGCCCGGGCGGCGGCCCGAAGACCGAGACCAGCAGCCGCGGGTCGTGGACGAGCGCCAGGTGCCAGTGCACGGGGAACCCCGGCGTCGCGTCGATCCTGCTGACGCGCGGCCGGTCGAGCAGCAGGCCGGCGACGGCGGCACGCGCCCGTGCGGGCAGCCGGCCGAGTACCGAGCCATACGCAACGTACGTCTGCGCCGACGTTCCGTCGACCGCCACCGACACCGACAGACTCGGCGTACCACCACCTGCCGCGTCGACCTCGTCACGCAACGGCATGAACCCGCCGGGTATCACCGCGGTGGCCCGGAACCCCTGCTCGGTGCGGACGAGCGCCACCACCGCCTGGACGGCGTCCAGCCGCAGCGGCAGCACGAGCACACCGCCAGGCGCCAGCTGCTCCCACCACGCCAGCGGTACCACGTCGCTCGAGGCCGTGACGATGATCCGGTCGTACGGCCCGCCGTCGGCCGAGCCGGCCCGGCCGTCGCCGACGACCGTGGTCACCGCGGCGCCGCAGGCACGCAGTGCGCCGCCCGCCTTCGCGACCAGCGCCGCGTCGATGTCCACCGAGGTCACCTGTCCGTGCCGGCCGACCAGCCGGGCGAGCAACGCGGCGTTGTAGCCGGTGCCGAGGCCGATCTCGAGCACGCGCTGACCGGGCCGCACCGCGAGCGCCTCGAGCATCGCCGCCATCACCCCTGGCTGGCTGGACGAGCTGGTCGGGTGGCCGTCGCACTCCCTGGTGACTAGCGCGGCGTCGGCGTACACGGCGGCGAGCCCCCTGCTCGCCGCGATCTCCGGCACGAACAGCTCCCGCCGCACGGCGGCGAAGGCCCGCAGCACCGGGGTCGAACGCAGCTGACCGCTGCTCGTCAACGTCTCGACGAGCGCGCGCCGCAGTTGGCCGGAGGTCGGCATAGCTGCCGAGCGTAGCTCCCGGCCGCCGTTCGCCCGGACGGCACCGGCACAACGAGCCGAGTATTGACGGGGACAGTGATCATGGGATACCCCCGTCGCATGACCGACGCCGCGCACCGCCCCAACGTGCTACTACTGATGGCTGATCAACTCTCGGCAAGCTGGCTGCCCAGCTACGGCCACACCGTGGTCAGCAGCCCGGCGGTGGATCGACTCGCCGCTGACGCCGTGGTGTTCGAGAACGCCTACTGCCCTTCGCCGCTGTGCGCTCCGTCGCGCGCGTCGATGCTGACCGGACGACTACCGTCCCGCACGGGCGTATACGACAACGCGGCAGATATGCGCCCGTCCCTACCGACGCTGGCACATCACCTGCGCGCCGCCGGTTACCGCACCTGCCTGTCCGGCAAGATGCACTTCGTCGGGCCCGACCAACTACACGGCTTCGAAGAACGGCTGACCACCGACATCTACCCCGGCGATCTCGACTGGACGCCGGACTGGCGGCTGCCGATGAAGGACAGGTACTCCTGGTACCACACAATGGACAGTGTGCAATATCCGGCACGATGTCGAGCGTCGATGCCGATGGACTACGACGACGAGGTGGCGTTCCAGGCGGTCAGGAAGATCTACGACTTCGCCCGCGATCCTGACAACACACCGTTCTTCCTCACCGCGTCGTTCACCCACCCGCACGACCCCTGGGAGCTGCGGTCGGAGTACTGGGACCGCTACGACCTCGCGGATATCCCGGACCCGACGGTGCCGCGGATCCCGCTGGACGACGCCGATGCGCACAGTCGCAGGCTCAGGGAGATGTTCGGCGCCGACGAGGTGCAGCTCGGCGACGAGCAGGTACGTAAGGCACGGCACGGCTACTACGCCGCGGTGAGCTACGTCGACGCGCGCATCGGCGAGCTGCTCGACGCCCTCGACGACAGCGGGCTCGCCGACGACACCATCGTCGTGCTCACCTCCGACCACGGCGAGATGCTCGGCGAGCGCGGTCTCTGGTACAAGATGTCGTTCTACGAGCACTCGGCCCGGGTGCCGCTGATGATCCGCGTGCCAGGACGCACCCCGCGGCGGGTCGAGGCACCGGTGTCACTGCTCGACCTGGCGCCGACGGTCGTCGACCTGTCCGGCGTCACCCCCGACCGGCTCGACGTCGACGGCATGACGTTGGCACCGCTGGTCGACGGGAGACGCGCGGATCGCGGCGCCCCTGTCGTCGCGGAGTACCTCGCCGAGGGCGTGACCGCCCCTGCGGTGATGGTCCGCAACGAGCGGTTCAAGCTGATCCGCTGTCCCGGCGACCCCGACCTGCTCTACGACCTCGCGACCGACCCGGACGAGCTCGACAACCTGGCCGGCAGCTGTGCGTACGCAGGCACCCTGGACACGCTCGGCGCGGAGGTGGAGAGCCGCTGGGACCTGGGTGAGCTCGACAACAGGGTGCGCGGCAGCCAGCTGGACCGGCTGGTCGTCGCACCGGCGCTGACCCGCGGCATCCGCACCGACTGGGACTTCTGCCCGTACCTCGACGGCAGCAGCGTCTACGTCCGCAGCCACACGAACATGTACGAGCTGCAGCGCAGGTCGCGGATGGAGGTCTGAGCCGCCGGGGCGGGTCAGGACGGAGGCACGCCGAGGCCGAACACGCGGGCGGCGTTCGCGGCTGCGGTGGCGGCCAGCTCGTCCTCGCCTACGCCGCGCACCTCGGCCAGGCAGCGCACGGTCAACGGCATCAGGTACGGCGCGTTCGGCCGGCCGCGGTACGGCATCGGCGTGAGGTACGGCGCGTCGGTCTCCACCACGACCAGGTCGGGCGGCGCCACCTCGGCAGCGGCCCGCAGGTCCGCGGCGTTCTTGAACGTGACGGTGCCGGCGAAGCTCATCAGGTAGCCGCGTTCGGCGCAGGTCCTGGCCAGTTCCGCGTCACCGGAGAAGCAGTGCATGACCGTGTGCTCGGGCGCACCGTCGGCGGCCAGCACGTCGAGCACGTCGGCGTGCGCGTCGCGGTCGTGGATCACCAGCGCCTTGCCGGTGTGCTTCGCGATGTCGATGTGGCGGCGGAACGCCTGCCGCTGCAGCTGCGGGTCGACCCGCTCCCAGTAGTAGTCCAGCCCGGTCTCCCCCACGGCGGACACCTCGGGCAGCGCGGCGAGCCTGGCGATCTCCGCGTACGTCTCCTCGCCCGCGGAACCGACCTCGTTGGGGTGGATCGCCACGGCGGCGTACACCTCGTCGTACGACGCGGCCGTCGCGGCGCACCACCGCGACGACTCGACGGTGTCGCCGGTGGTCACCATGGCGGTGACGCCGACGGCACGCGCCTGCGCGACGACGTCGGCGACGTCGGTCTCCAACGCGTCCAGGTGGGTGTGGCTGTCGACCGTCGCCACCCGCAGCGGCTCGGGCGCCGGGGGCGACGATCCCTCGCGGCGCTTGCTCACGCGTCGTCTGGCAGCCGGGGGAACAGGGCCGGCCCCTTTGTGATCTGCGCGCCCTCTGGCAGCTGTCCCCAGTCGCCTGCCTGCTGCACCCGCTGGTCGGCGAGCGCACCCAGGTGGGCTTCCGCGCCGAGCAGCTCCCACAGCTGCGCGCATGCCTTCGGCAGCACCGGGTTGTGCAGCACGGCGATCGCCCGCAGCGACTCGGCCGCGGTGTAGAGGATGGTGGCCAGCCGCGCCCGACTCTCCTCGGTGTCGGACTTCGCGACTTTCCACGGCTCCTGCTCGGTGACGTAGACGTTCACCGCGCCGACGAACTCGTTGGTCGCGGTCACCGCCTCGTGCAGCGCGAACCGGTCGATCGCCTGGTCCGCGGTCGTGACGGCCGCGGACAGCTTGGCCGTGAGCGCCTCCTCGGCCGGCCCGTGGTCGGTCGGCTTCGGCAGCACCCCGCCGAAGTACTTGCCCACCATCGCGGCGACCCGCGACGCGAGGTTGCCGAGCCCGTTGGCCAGCTCCGAGGTGTAGACGGCGGACATGTTCTCCCAGGAGAACGAGCCGTCGGAGCCGAAGTGGATGGCCCGCATGAAGTAGTACCTGAACGCGTCGGAGCCGAAGTGGTCGACGATGTCGCGCGGGTGGATGCCGGTGAGCTTGGTCTTGCTCATCTTCTGCCCGCCGACCAGCAGCCAGCCGTGCGCGAACACCGACCGCGGCACGTCGATGCCGGCGGCCATCAGCATCGCCGGCCAGATCACCGCGTGGAACCTCGCGATGTCCTTGCCCACCAGGTGCAGGTTCGCCGGCCAGATACGGGCGAACGCGTCCTCGTCTGCGCTGTACCCGGCCGCGGTGACGTAGTTGAGCAGCGCCTCGATCCACACGTAGAGGACGTGCTCCTCGTCCCACGGCACGGGGATGCCCCAGTCGAACGTGGACCTGGTGATGGAGAGGTCCTGCAGGCCCTGCCGGATGAACGAGATCAGCTCGTTGCGGGTGCTCTCCGGCTGGACGAACTCCGGGCGCTCCTCGTAGAGGGCGAGCAGCCGGTCGGCGAACTCGGACAGCCGGAAGAAGTAGTTCGTCTCGGCGAGCATCTCGACCGGCCGGCCGTGGATCGGGCAGAGCTTCGCGCCGTCCTCGCCGTCCTCGAGCTCGCTCTCCAGCTTGAACTCCTCGCACGACACGCAGTACGGGCCCTCGTACCTGCCCTGGTAGACGTGCCCGACGTCGTACAGCGTCTGCCAGAAGGTGCGCACCCGGTCGATGTGCCGGCGCTCGGTGGTGCGGATGAAGTCGTCGTTGCTGATGTCGAGCACCTCGAGGACCGGCTTCCACTCGCTCTCCACCAGCCGGTCGCACCACTCCTTCGGCGCGACCCCGTTCGCCTCGGCGGTGCGCATGACCTTCTGCCCGTGCTCGTCGGTGCCGGTGAGGAAGTGCACCGGCTCCCCGCGCTGCCGGTGCCAGCGCGCGATCATATCCGCGGCGACCGTGGTGTACGCGTGCCCGAGGTGCGGCACGTCGTTGACGTAGTAGATCGGCGTGGTGACGTAGAACGCGCTGGTTTCGACTGCCATGCCCGCATCTTCTCAAGCCCCGTCGACGCTGGTGACGCGACCTCTCCTCATCCACAGATCGCCAGCGCGGTCGTATCCTCGGTGTCGGGAGGTGGCACGCTGATGCCCGATGACGAGGAGCAGCCGATGACCGCGATCCCGCTGCCGCCGACGCACCTGCTGACCGTCAGGGAGTACCTCAGCCTGGGCGAGGACGAGTACGGGCGGTCCGAGCTCCAGGAGGGCAGCCTGGTGATGTCCCCGAGCCCGATACCCAACCACAACGTCGCGGCGTACCGGCTGGCCGCAGCGCTCGACCAGCAGCTGCCCGACCACCTGGAACCGATCCTGGACATCGACGTCGACCTGCTGCTGGCGCCGGCGGACGGCCCGGGCACCTGCCGGCGCCCCGACGTGGCCGTGGTGCACAAGGCGGCGCGGCCGCGGGTGCACGCCGAGGGTGGCTCGCTGCGAGCATCCGACGTGGTGCTCGCAGTGGAGGTCACCTCGCCGGGCTCGCGCCGTACGGACAATGTGATCAAGCGCCTGGAGTACGCCGACGCCGGCATCCCGCACTACTGGATCGTCGACCTGGACGACCCGGTGACGCTGCTGGCCTGCCGGCGGCACGACGAGCTCGGCTACGTCGAGAGCCAGCACGCGACGCACACGTTCACCGCTACCGAGCCGTTCGCGGTCACCATCGGCCTCGACCAGCTCTACTGACCTACCGGGGCGCGTGGACGACCGCGTCATAGACGTCTCGTTTGGGCACCCCGGCCGTGCGTGCCACCTCGGCGATCGCGTCCTTGCGCGTGATTCCCGCCGCTACCCTGGCGGCCACCTCGGCCGCCAGGTCGGCCGGCTCGGCGCTGGCCGTGGCCGGCTCGGCGCCGGCGACCACCAGGGTGACCTCGCCGCGTACGCCGGCGGCGGCCCAGTCAGCCAGGTGGGCGAGGGTGCCGCGCTCGACCTCCTCGTAGGTCTTGGTGAGCTCGCGGCAGACGGCGGCGGCGCGGTCCGCGCCGAAGGCCTCCGTCATGGCGCCCAGCGTCTGTGCCACCCGCCGCGGCGACTCGAAGAACACCATGGTGCGGGGCTCGCCGGCGAGCTCGGCCAGCCGCGCGGCCCGCTGCCCCGGCTTGCGCGGCAGGAACCCCTCGAAGCAGAACCGGTCCACCGGCAGGCCGCTGAGCGCGAGCGCGGTCGTCACGGCGGACGGACCGGGCACCGCCGTCACGGCGACGCCCGCCTCCACCGCCGCGACCACCAGCCGGTACCCGGGGTCGGAGACGCTGGGCATGCCCGCGTCGGTGACCAGGACCACCCGCGCGCCGCCGCGCAGCTCGTCGACCAGCTCGCCGGTACGGCTGCGCTCGTTGCCCTCCCAGTACGACACGACGCGGGGCAGCGTGACGCCGAGCGTCCCGGCAAGCCTGCGTAGCCGCCTGGTGTCCTCGGCGGCGACCACGTCGGCCGTTGCGAGCTGCGCGGTCAGCCGCGGCGGGGCGTCCGCAGGGTCGCCGAGCGGGGTGCCGGCGAGCACCAGCAGGCCCGCCCGCCGGTCGCCGTCCGCCTGCTCGGTCACCCCGTCATGCTGCCCTACCCCACCGCGACCAGGTGCACGCACCTACGATTGGCCGGGTGGCAACGACGGACACCCGCCCCAGCCAGCAAGCTGACGACGACCCGCGCTGGTCCCCCGGTGAGTTGGTCGCCAGGCTCGCCCCGGTGATCCCTGGCAGCCGGCTCATCGGATGGCTCGCCCCGCTCGGGATCGCCGTGCTCGCCGGCGTGCTCAGGCTCTGGGATCTCGGCAACCCGCACGCGGTGGTGTTCGACGAGACGTACTACGCCAAGGACTCGCTGTCGTTGCTCAAGTTCGGCGTCGAGCACGAGTACGCCGACGAGGCGAAGGTCGTCGACAAGCTGCTGCTCGGCGGCAGCACAGACATCTACAAGGACAACGCGTCGTTCATCGTCCACCCGCAGGTCGGCAAGTGGATGATCGCGCTCGGCTACCTGCTGGTGGCCTGGGGGAAGTCGGCGTTCGGCGGCCAGCCGTTCGACTTGGAGGCCGGCGTGACGCCGGTCGGCTGGCGTATCTCCGCGGCGATCGTCGGCACCCTCGCCATCCTGGTGATGGCGCGCGTCGCACGGCGGATGACCCGCTCGACCATGCTCGGCTGCCTGGCCGCGCTGCTGCTCACCTTCGACGGCCTGGAGTTCGTGCAGAGCCGGGTGGCGCTGCTCGACATCTTCCTGATGTTCTGGATCCTCGCCGCCTTCGCCTGCCTGGTTGCCGACCGAGATCACGCGAGACGCCGGCTGGCCAGACTGGTGGAGAGACACGGCGCCGGGGACTTCGGGCCCTGGCTCGGCATCCGCGGCTGGCGCATCGCCGCCGGCGTCTGCCTCGGCCTGGCGGTGGGCACGAAGTGGTCCGGGCTGTGGACCGTCGCCGCGTTCGGGCTGCTGACGTTCTTCTGGGACGTCGGCGCGCGCCGCGCAGCCGGGGTCAAGCGGCCGTTCCTCGGAGCGCTCAAGCTCGACTCCGCGCCGGCGTTCGCTTCCATCGTGGTGCTGGCGGCGTTCGTCTACGTGGCGTCCTGGTGGAGCTGGTTCGCCACGCCAGGCGGCTGGGACAGGGACTGGACGGACGAGTCGAAGTTCGGCGTGCCCGCGGTGGTCCGCAACTGGTGGCACTACCACGTCGAGATCTACAACTTCCATACCGGGCTGACCTCGAACCACGACTACGAGTCGTCGCCGTGGGGCTGGATGGTGCTCGCCCGCCCCGTCGCGTACTTCTACGAGTCGCCCGGCGGCTGCGGCGAGGCGAGCTGCTCCAGCGCCATCACCGGCCTCGGCACGCCGGCGATCTGGTGGGTGTCGATCCCGGTGATGCTCGCGATGATCTGGCTGTGGCTGATCCGCCGCGACTGGCGCGCGGCGACCGTCGTGGTCGGTCTCGCGGCGAGCTGGGTGCCGTGGCTGCAGTACCCGGAGCGCACGATGTTCTTCTTCTACGCGCTGCCGATGCTGCCGTTCATCGTGCTGGCGCTCACCATCGCCGCGGGCTGGGCGATCGGGCCGAAACCGCCGCCCGGCATGCCGGCGAGCAACCGGCGGATCGGCGGCACGATCGCGGTGGGCACGTACACGCTGCTGGTCGCGGCGAACTTCCTGTACTTCCTGCCGATCTTCACCGCCCAGGTGATCCCGTACGCCAGCTGGGCGGCGCGAATGTGGCTGCCCACGTGGATCTGACCGATATGTGACCTAGGTCACATATCGAGTGTCCCGTTCGTCACGCCCCCGGCCCGGGGCCGAGGACGATACTGGCCCCGATGCTCACCGGGGTGGAACCGCGACGGATGGGCGTCGCGGCTGCACTCGCGACGGTCATGATCGTCCCGAGCCTCACCCAGTTCGCGCTGGGTTCGCTCGCGCCGCTGCTGACCAGCGAGTTCCACCTGACGCCGAGCACCTTCGGCCTGGTCACAGGCACCTACTACCTCGCCGCCGCCGTTCTGTCGCCGCTGCTGGCGCGCTGGCTCTACCGGCTGGGCACCCGCCGGTCGCTGGTCGTCACGGTGCTCGTCGGGTGGGTGGGGTCGCTCGCCCTCGCCGGGTCGCAGGCGCTGGCCGCAGTGCTGGTCAGCGTCTTCGTCGCCGGCGCCGCGACGGCCATGGCGAACCCAGCCACCAACGTCGTGATCTCGACGCTGCCGCGCCCGCACGCCGCGCTGGTCGGCGTCAAGCAATCCGGCGTGCAGGCGGCGGCGCTGCTGGCCGGCGCGATGCTCCCCGCAGTGGCCGTCGGCTACGGCTGGCGTACGGCGGTGCTCGGCTGTTCGGTCGGCTTCGCCATCGGGCTCGCGGTGATCATGCTCGTGCCGGCGGCGCCGCGTACCGAGGAACCGGCGCACGAGACCACCGGCAGGCTCTCCCGCGAGGTACACCGGCTCGGGGTGTTCGCCGCATTGATGGGCTGCGGGATGGCCGCGAGCAACGTCTACCTCGTGCTCTTCGCGCACCAACGCGTGCACCTGGACATCCGGCTGGCCGGCGCGCTGCTGGCCGTCATGGGCCTGGTCGCGGTCGTGGCTCGGATCGTGCTCACCCAGGTCGTGGAGCGCACCCGGTCGCCGGAGCGCGCCGGCATCCACATGCTGCGGGCGATGGCGGTGCTCGCGGTGGGCGCCACGGTACTGATAGCGACCGCGCCGTGGCTGGGCCTCGCCGCGCTGTGGGCCGGCGCCGCCATCACCGGCCTCAGCGTCGCCTCGTTCAACGGGATCATGATGTTCGTGGTGATCCGCACCACGGAGAAGGAGGCCACGGCGCGCGCGTCCGGCCTCGTGCAGGGCGCGTTCTTCGCCGGCATGCTGGTCAGCCCGCCGGTCTTCGGCCTGCTCGTCGACCTGGCCGGCGACTACGCGTACGGCTGGGGGTGGGCAGCGGTGTGCCTTGCCGTCGGGGCAGTGGTCCTGCCGTTTCGGCCACCCGCCCCTGCCGCCTGACCGGTGACGCGCCCGGCTCGGCGTGTGAACATGGTGGATGTGGGAAGCGAACACGGACACGGGCACGGGCATGCGCACTCCTGGTGGGCACGGCTGCGGCACGTGTTCGTCCCGCACTCGCATCACAGCTCCGACTCGATCGACGGTGAGGTGGAAGCGAGCCGCAAGGGGCTGCGCGCGCTGTGGCTGTCGTTCGCCGGGCTCGGTCTGACCGCAGCGATCCAGGGCGTGCTGATCGCGTTCACCGGCTCGGTGGCGCTGCTCAGCGACACGTTGCACAACATCGCCGACGCGCTCACCGCCGTACCGCTGGCGATCGCGTTCCTGCTCGGCCGGCGGGCGGTCAGCAAGCGGTTCACGTACGGCCTGGGCCGCGCCGAGGACCTCGCCGGGCTGGCCATCGTGGTTGTCATCGCCGCGTCGGCGGGGCTGGCCATCTGGCAGGCGGTCGACCGGCTGCTCGCGCCGCAGGCGATCGACCACCTGGGCTGGCTGGCGGCGGCCGGCGTGGTGGGCTTCGTCGGCAACGAGCTGGTGGCGCAGTACCGGATAAGGGTCGGCAGGCAGATCGGCTCGGCCGCGCTCGTCGCCGACGGCCTGCACGCACGTACCGACGGGTTCACCAGCCTGGCCGTGCTGCTGTCGGCCGGGGGCGCGGCGCTCGGCTGGCGGTGGGCCGACCCGGTGGTCGGGCTGGCCATCGCGGCGGCGATCCTAGCCGTGCTGTGGGGCGCCTCCCGCGAGGTGTTCGGCCGGCTGCTCGACGGCGTCGACCCGGCCCTGGTCGCGGCGGCCGAGGACGCACTGCGCGACACACCTGGGGTGTGCGGCATCGAGCAGCTGCGGCTGCGGTGGGTCGGACACTCGCTGCACGCCGAGGTCGACGTCTCCGTCGACCCGGAGATCACCGTCACCGAGGCCCACCACATCGCCCACGAGGCCGAACACCAGCTGCTACACGCGCTGCCCCGGCTGGCACGGGCAACCGTGCACGTCAACCCACACGGCCCGGCCGCCGGCGACGCGCACGCCCGTCTCGCACACCACGCGAAGGACTAACCCCGGGGCACGGCCAGCTGAGTCAACGTCGCGTTGGCCGGCTCGAGGGCGGCCCACTCGCCTGGCAGGGTGAGCACCGCGATGGCCGAGGTGGGGAACTTGACCTGCACCCGGTGGAAGACCGCCGCGCCGGGGTCGCCGGCGAGGGTCAGCACGAGCTCCTGCAGGCCGGGGTTGTGCCCGATGAGCACCGCCGTGCCGGCCGTCTGCGGCACGGCGCGCAGCACGTCGACGAGTGCCGGCACCGACGCGTCGTACACGCGGTCGTCGAACACCGCCTCGGGCGGCACGGGGAGCTCGGCGGCCGCCAGCTGCCAGGTGTCGCGGGCACGTACGGCCGTCGAGCAGCGCACGTGGTCCAGCGGCCACCCGGTGTCGCGCAGCCACCTGCCGGCGGCCGGCGCGTCCTTGCGGCCGCGGGCACCGAGCGGGCGTTCGTGGTCGTCGACGCCGACCGGCCAGTCCGACTTGGCGTGGCGCAGCACGACCAGGCGCCGCGTGCCAGCAGTCTCCGTCTCGGCCATCACCCATGCCTTTCGTCCGCACACCAGCTGACAGTGAGACTATTCCGCACGATGGTCGTGACGGGTCGGGGAGGACCAGTGGCCGAGATCAGGTACGGCACGTGCCCGCTGTGCGAGGCCAGCTGCGGCCTGCAGATCGAGCTGAACGGCGAGACCATCACCTCGATCCGCGGCTCGACGGACGACCCGCTGTCGCAGGGCTACCTCTGCCCCAAGGCCGTCGCCCTCCAGGACCTGCCCGACGACCCCGACCGGCTGCGCACGCCCGTACGCAGGACCGCCGACGGTTGGCAGCCGATCGGCTGGCCCGAGGCGCTGGACGCGGTCGCGACCGGCCTCGCCGACGTGCAGCGCCGCCACGGCAACGACGGCCTCGCCGTCTACCTCGGCAACCCCAACGTGCACAACCTGGGCTTCCTGACGCACGGGTTGCCGTTCGTTGGCATGCTGCGCACCCGCAGTCGGTACAGCGCGTCGTCGGTCGACCAGCTGCCGCACCAGCTGGCCGCGTACCACCTGTACGGACACCAGTTATTCCTGCCGGTACCCGACATCGACCGCACCCAGTACTTCCTGGTGCTCGGCGCCAACCCGATGGTGTCCAACGGCAGCATGATGACCGCGCCAGGCATGCCCGCCAGGCTGCGCCGCCTGCGCGAGCGCGGCGGCCGGCTGGTCGTCGTCGACCCGCGCCGCACGGAGACGGCCCGCCACGCCGACGAGCACCACTTCGTCCGGCCGGGCAGCGACGCGCTGTTCCTGCTGGCGCTGCTGCGTACGGTTCTCGCCGAGGACCTCGCGACGCCGGCGCCGTACGTAGACGGGCTGGACGCCGTACACGAGGCGGTCGACCCGTTCACCCCGGAACGGGTCGCGGAGCGCACCGGGATCCCCGCGGAGGCGACCCGCCGCATCGCCGTCGACTTCGCGACCGCACCTGCAGCGGCGTGCTACGGCCGGATGGGGGTGTCCACCCAGCGGTTCGGCGCGCTGTGCCAGTGGGCCATCCAGGTGCTCAACATCGCTACCGGGAACCTGGACCGGCCAGGCGGCACCATGGTCACGCACCCGGCCGTCCAGGTCGTCGGCTCCCCGCAGATCGGGCCAGGCCACCACGGCAGGTGGCACAGCCGGGTACGCGGTCTCGCGGAGTTCGCCGGCGAGCTGCCGGTGGCCACCCTGGCCGAGGAGATCCGCACCCCAGGCGAGAGACAGATGCGCGGGCTGCTGACCGTCGCGGGCAACCCGGTGCTGTCCACGCCCGGCGGCAAGGCGCTGGACGACGCGCTCGGCGAGCTCGACTTCATGGTGGCGATCGACCCGTACCTCAACGACACCACCAGGCACGCCGACATCGTCCTGCCGCCGACCGGCCCGCTCGAGAACGACCACTACGACCTGGTCTTCAACGCACTCGCGGTACGCAACACCGCACGGTTCTCACCGCCGGTGCTGGCGAAGCCGGACGGCAGCATGCACGAGTGGGAGATCTACCGCGAGCTGGTCCGCCGCTACCGCAAGGTCGCACCGCGCAGGCGCGGCCTGCGTGGGGACCGCACCACGTACCTGACCACCCGCATGTCGCCACGGCGGCTGGTCGACCTCGCGCTGCGCGCCGGGCCTTACCGGCTGTCGGTGAAGCGGCTGCTGCGCGCCCCGCAGGGCGTCGACCTCGGTCCGCTGCGGCCGTGCCTGCCCGGCCGGCTGCAGACTGCGGACAACCGCATCGACTGCGCGCCCGAGGTGCTGCTGCGCGACGTCGACCGCGCGGCCGCTGAGCTGGCGACGTCACCGCGACCCGGCGAGCTGCTGCTGATCGGCCGGCGCCACCTGCGCAGCAACAACTCCTGGCTGCACAACACGCCACGGCTGACGAAGGGCAAGGCCAGGCACCTGATGCTCATCCACCCCGACGACCTGGCCGCGCGCGACCTCGCCGACGGCGACCGGGTAAGGGTGCGGTCGCGGGTCGACACGATCGAGCTGGAGGCCAGCGCAAGCACCGACGTCATGCCGGGCGTGGTGAGCATCCCGCACGGGTTCGGCCACTCCCCCGACGGCACCCGGCTGGAGGTGGCGGCCGCCATCGGCGGCGCCAGCCCGAACGACCTGACCGACCCCGCGGACGTGGACGCCGTCTCCGGCAACGCCGTGCTCAACGGCGTCACCGTACAGGTCGAACCGGCGTGAACGGACGCCCCCGCACGCCCGAGACCGCCCTGGACTGTCGACGGAGTGCGCTCGCGCTCGGCTGCCGTGCCGGGCCGCGCGACCGGCCCGCCCGCAGCCGACCGCCGGGCACGGCACGGGAGAACCGCTAGCCCGTCTCGCCCGCTTAGCGGCGCCAGAAGTCGTAGCGGTCGCTGCCGGGCTTGAAGCCGGCCGCCTCGACGACGTCGGTGGCCAGCTCGAACTTGTCGCCGACCCGGCTCGGGTCGTGCGTGTCGCTGCCGAACGACACCGCGCGGCCGCCCCCCTCGCGCCACCAGGAGACCAGGTCGACCGAGGCCAGCGGGCTCTTCGTGTTCACCTCGAGCGCGCGGCCGCTGCCGGCGAGCGCACGGAACACGGCGCGGTACTCGGCCTCGAACTCGCGCTCGTCGTACGGCCCCGCGGACGCCGGCCAGTACCTGCGCGGGAAGTCGACGTGGGCGAGCACCTCGAACACGTCGCTGCGCTCGACCAGCCGGATCAGCTCGTCGAAGTACCTGCGCATCGCCTCCGCGGGCGGCAGCGCGTACAGCAGCCACCCCGCGTCGGCCAGCCGGCCGTCGTGGCGCACCGAGTGCAGTGAGCCGAGCACCCGCTCGAACGTCCCGGCCTTCAGCACCCTGGCCACGCTGCCGGCGAACAGGTGCGGCTCCCCCGTCTCGATGCCCGAGACGACCCGCAGCTGCGCGAACCGCTCCCGGCACCGCTGCACGCTGGCCTGGTAGCCCTCGACGTCGAACGGCTGCACGTTCGCCCTGGTGATCTCGGGCGCGTCCGCCGGCACGTGGTCGCCCTCACCCCAGTCGGTGAAGTCGACGTGCTCGGTGAACGCCACGGCGGGCAGGCCGAGCGACACGGCGCGTGCGCAGGTGCGTTCCATCGAGCCGGTACGCACAGCGTCGTAGGACCATTCCGAGTGCACATGATTGTCGGGAGGCAACATCACTTGCATGCTAACCGGATGAGAAAGTAGCTCTATGTACGACGCAATGATGGCTGAGACGGTGAAGATCCTCGGGCACAACGGCGACGAGATCGAGGCGTATCTCGCCCGCCCGCTCGACGCCGGCCCACATGGCGGCGTCGTGGTAATCCACCACATGCCCGGGTACGACGCGGCGACCAAGGAGATCGTGCGGAAGTTCGCGGCGAACGGCTACGCGGCGATCTGCCCCAACCTGCACTACCGGGAGGCACCCGGCGCGAGCCCGGACGACGCGGCCGCGGCGTCGCGGGCGACCGGTGGCGTGCCGGACGAGCGGCTCGTCGGCGACGTCGCGGGCGGCATGAGCACGTTGAAGGCGCTCTCCTCGGCGAACGGCAAGGTCGGCGCGATCGGGTACTGCTCCGGTGGCCGGCAGACGTTCCTCGCCGCCTGCTCGCTGCCGCTGGACGCGGCCGTGGACTGCTACGGCGGGTTCGTGGTCGGCGAGCCGCCGGCCGACTTCCCGATTCCCGTGCGACCGATCGTCGACAAGGCGCCCGACCTGTCGTGCCCGCTGCTCGGCCTGTTCGGCAACGACGACCAGCACCCGTCACCGGACGACGTCGCGGTGCTGGAGAGCGAGCTCACCAAGCACGGCAAGACGTTCGAGAAGGTCTGCTACGACGACGCCGGGCACGCGTTCTTCGCGGTGGACCGGCCCAGCTACCGGCCGCACGCCGCCAACGACGGCTGGCAGCGCGTCTTCGAGTGGTTCGGCCGCTACCTCCAGGGGTGAAGGGACACCGGTCATGTGCACGTATCTCACCGAGAAGTTCGCGATCGAAGGCAGCGGCAAGGGAGCGTCCGGCTGGTTCGGCCTGAGCCAGGGTGTCGTCTACGTCGACCACCCCGTCCACGCGCAGTACGACCACACGGTGAACATCGACTTCACGGCGCCGGACCGTGGCCCGTCCGCCCGGGTCGCGGTGGAGCTCACCGAGGAAGCCGCGCTGGCGTTGGTCGACGCGATCCAGACCGCGCTCGCCGCCGCGCCGCCCGGCCTGGCGTCGGCTAACCAGATGCAGTGTCGGCCGTCGGCCTCGGCGGCGCAACCGGGCGCGTAGACCGCTTGGGCGTGAACACCAGCTGCACGATGCCGTCGTCGTCGATCCGGCGCACCCGGAGGCCGTAGACCGGCTCGAGCACCTCGGCGCGGAGGACCTCGCCCGGCGTCCCTGCGCTCACCAGGCGGCCGCGGTCGAGCAGCACGAGCTCGTCGCAGTAGCGCGCGGCGAGGTTGAGGTCCTGCAGCACCAGCACCGTCGTGACCGGCAGCGTACGCACCAGCTGCAGCAGCTCGTGCTGGTACCGCACGTCGAGGTGGGTGGCGAGCTCGTCGAGCAGCAGGTGCTCGGCCTGCTGCGCCAGCGTCCTGGCGATCAGCACCCGCTGCTGCTCGCCGCTGGACAACGTGGCGAAGTCGCGGTCGGCGAGGTGTGCGGCGTCGACCTGGGCCAGCGCGTCCACGGCGAGCTGGTGGTCGTCCGCCGAGAAGGGCTCCCATGCGGGCCGGTGCGGCGACCGGCCGAGCAGCACCACCTGCAAGCAGCGCAGCGGCAGGTCCGCGCCGCCGTCGCGCGCGACGACCGCGACCCGGCCGGCCAGGTCGCGCGGGCCGAGCCCGTGCACCAGCGAGCCGTCCATGGTCACCATGCCGGCCCGCGGCTCGAGCCGCCCGTACAGCGTTCGCAGCAGCGTCGACTTGCCGCTGCCGTTGGGACCGACAAGCCCGACGACCTGGCGGTGCCGAACCCGCAGGTCGACATCGTCCAGGACCAGGTTGTCGTCGTAACCGAACGAGACGGCTCTGGCGCTGATCACCGGTCCTCCGAACTCACTGCATCGCTTCGACCAGAGCGGCCATTTTCTCCAGACCGTCCACGGCAAGTGGCGACGCCGACATGAACGGCAACTCGAGTGTGATGATCCTGTTGTTCTCTACGGCGCTGAGCTTCTCCGCACCGGGCAACGCGCGCAGCTCGCGCTCGGCCCGCTGCGCGCTGCGCCCGGGCGGACCTGGCCCGGTCGACATCACGACGATCACTTCAGGGTCCGCAGCGACGAGCTGGTCGGCCCTGATCTTCGTGCGCTGCGGCTCCATTTCGCCGAAGACGTTGGTCATGCCCATCGCCTCGATCTGCGAGTGCGGCACGCTCGACTGTCCGTACGCGGTCACGTGGTCGCCGCGTACGGTCACCGCGGCGGCGGAGTCGAGGCTGAAGCCGGAGGTGTTCTTCACCGCGGCGATCCGCTGCCGCAGGTCCTGGCTCTTCCCCCGCGCCGCCGCCTCGGTGCCGAAGATCCGGCCGTACCTGCGGACGTCGACGATGATGTCGTCGAGTCCGGTGGCCGCGGCAACCACCGGCCTGGCCGTGGACCCCGGGCTGCCCATGCCGGCACAGGAGCCGGTGTTGACGATCGACGGTATGCCGGCCGCGGCCAGCTCCTTCGCCGTCGTCCGGGTGAGCCCGTCGCTGACCACCAGCTCGGGCTTCTGGTCGACGATCGTCCGCTTCGCCGGCTGGGCGCGCGGCGAGACCTGCGGGATGCCGCGCAGGGTGCGCTTCGCGAGGCCGAGCGGCACGTCCCGCTCCGCCGCCCGCACCGCGATCCGGTCGCCGGCACCCGCCGCCCACATCGACGTCGACGCACCGGAGCCGATGGTGAGCACCCGGGACGGCCGCTCCTGCAACACCACCTTGCGGCCGCAGTCCGACACGGTCATCGGGAAGGCGGGGTGCGTGCTGCGGTCCGTCTTCGGCTCGTCCGTCGTGCCGCTGCAACCGCCCAGCACGACGGCGCCCACGACGACTGCCGACACGGCAGCTATCCCCCGGCGCATCCTTTCCCGTCCTCTCCTGCGGTCGGCCGCCCGTCCCGGGCGAACGTATGGTGCGCGCCCTACGTTCCGCGTACGCTGAGGCGCGTGTCCAGCGAGGAACTGTTACGACTGCGTCGCCACTGGGACAAGAGCTCGAGATCCTACGACAGGCAGATGAGCTTCGCAGACCGGAGGTTCTTCGGCGACACCAGGCAGTGGATCTGCCAGCGGGCCGCCGGAGACGTGCTCGAGGTCGCGATCGGCACCGGGCTCAACCTGCCGTGGTATCCCGCGGACGTCCGGCTGACCGGGGTCGAGCTCAGCCCCGGCATGCTCGCGCAGGCCAGGCAGCGAGCGGTCGCCGACGACCACGCAGCCGACCTGCGCCTCGGCGACGCCCAGCAGCTGCGGTTCGAGGACGAGTCCTTCGACACGGTCGTCTGCACCTTCTCGCTGTGCGCGATCCCGGACGCCGGCGCCGCCGTACGCGAGATGGTCCGGGTGCTGCGGCCGGGCGGTCTGGTGTTGCTCGCCGACCACGTGGTCAGCACCTCACGGCCCGTACGCGTCCTGCAGCGGCTCGTCGAGCTGGTCACCATCAGGACCGGCGGGGAGCACTACACCAGGCGACCGATGGACCACGTACGCAACATTTCGCTGACCATCGAGGACACCGACAGGTTCAAGCTCGGCGTCGTGGAGCGGCTCGCCGCCCGCAAACCGGCGTGATGCCGCCGTTGGCAGGATGGGGGCCATGCAGCCTCACCTGATCGCCGAACGTTACGAGCTGGTCGAGGTGCTCGGCCGCGGCGGGATGGCGCAGGTGTGGCGGGCACGCGACCTGCGCCTGGACCGCGCCGTCGCGGTGAAGATCCTGGACCGGCACGCGTCCGGCGAGGCGGACGCGGCGGCGCGGTTCGAGCGCGAGGCGCACGCGGCCGCCAGGATCAGCCACCCCAACATCGTGGCCACCTACGACTACGGCACCGAGAACGACCAGCCGTACCTGGTGATGGAGCTGGTCGACGGCCGGTCGCTGCAGGACCTGCTGGCCACTGGGCCACTGCCGGTCGCGGACGCAGTGCGGATCGCGGGCCAGACCTGCGCCGCACTCGACGCCGCCCACCGCGCCGGCGTGATCCACCGCGACATCAAGCCGAGCAACGTGATCATCGCCGCGGACGGCACGGTGAAAGTGCTCGACTTCGGGGTCGCCCGGGTCAGGGACGCCCTCTCCGCCGACCTCACCCGCACGGCGACGGTGATCGGCACCAGCACCTACATGGCGCCGGAGCAGGCCAGCGGCGGCACGGTCGACGAACGCACCGACCTCTACGCGCTCGGCTGCCTGATGTACGCCACGCTCACCGGCGCGCCCCCGTTCACCGGCGACAACCCGATGAACGTGCTGTACCAGCACATTCACGCCACCCCGCGGCCGGTGCGGGAGCAGCGCCCGGACGTCCCGGCCGAGCTCGACCGGCTGATCGGGTCGCTGCTGGCCAAGGATCCGGCCGCGCGCCCGCCGTCCGCAGCCGCCGTGCAGGCGGCGCTGCCGGACGTGACCGGCGACACCGACCGCACGGTGCGGCTGGTCGGTGCGCCCACGCCGATCGCCGACACGGCCGTGCTCCCGGCCCAGCGGCGGCCCCGCCGGCGCCTCTGGGCCGCCGTGCTCGCCGGCGCGGCGGTCGTACTCGCTGCCCTGCTCCTCGTGCCGTGGCTGCTCGGCGGCGACGACTCCCCCGACACCCGGGCCGAGACGACCGCCCCGGCCGCGTCCTCGACGCCGGCGGACCGGACCTCGCGGACGCCGACCCAGCAGCCGCCGGCCACCGACCCGACCAGCAGGATCGACCAGCTGCGGACGCTGATCGGGGCGAAGGAACGCGCAGGTGACCTGGAGTCCGGCGACGGCCGCAAGCTCCGCAAGGACCTCGACAAGGTCGACGAGGAGTACCAGGAAGGCAAAACCGAGGACGCCTCGAAGCACGCCGCCGAGCTGCGCAGCCGGCTGGACGAGCTGGCCGGCGAGGGCAAGATCGACGACCCGACCTACCGGCAGCTCGGGGCGGCCACCGACCGGCTCACCGACGCCCTGCCCGCGACCGATGACGAGGCGGACGACGAGGGCGACGACCCCGGGAAGGGCGACAAGAACGAGGACAAGGGCAAGGGCAAGGGCAAGGACAAGAAGCCCTAGGGCTCAGTCGTCGAGGGTGTGGAAGGTGCGTACCTCGCGGTTCGCCAGGTACTCCACGGCGTACCCGAACACGTGCTGCTGGAAGTACTCCGCCGCCTTGTGGTCCTCGTAGCCCTGCTCGTCGACGTACTGCTCGTACAGGAAGAACACCGTCGGGTCGTCCGGGGAGACGTGTGCCTGGTAGACGAGGTTCTTCTCCTCCGCGCGCGACAGCGGCGTCATCGTCCTGATGACCTCACGGATCCGCTCTTCCTCGCCCGGCTTCGCCTGCCACGTCGCCGCCACCACGAACGCCATCGCACCGTCCTCCTCGGTTGGGTCAAGACACCTCGGTCAGCCAACCACACAAGGTGTCCGCCTCGGCGTCGAGCGCCCCAGGGTCGTCGCCAGGCACGAACTCGAGCAGCGCGTAACGCACGGTGCCGTCGTCCGCCGTCGCACGGGCCAGCCGGCCGAGCACGTCCTGCCACAGCGATGCGGCCACCCGCAGCGGCTGCCGCCCGCCGTCGGCCGACCAGGCGAAGACGTGCACCGTACGCAGCAGCGGCAGCAGCGCGTCGATGTGCTTGCCGGCCTCGCCGACCCGCTGGCCGGGCACCGGCTGCCAGTACGGCCGCACCACGCCGGCGGACATCTTGATGTCGTCGAGCAGCCGCAGCGTCGACGGCAGGGTGTCGGTGAGGGTGTCCGGGTGGCACTCCACCGAGACCTGGATGTCGTGTTCCGCGGCGAGCGCGGCGAGCCCGCCGATGTCCTCGGCGACCCGCTGCCGCTGCTCGCCGGTGCACTCGGCCGAGCCGGCCCGGCCGGCCCACACCCGGATGTTCGGCGCGCCCAGGCTGATCGCCGTACGCAGCACCTTGTCCGCCACTTCCAGGTCGTCGTGGCCCGCGTAGTAGTACGAGCCGTACGAGCAGACGGCCAGGCCGGCTTCGGCACACAGATCGGCCACGCGCTCGGCCTCGGTGAACTTGCCTGCCGGTACGTGGACGTCACCGCCCCACTCGATGGCCGACAGGCCGGCGGCGGCCGCGAGCCGCACCACCTCGTCCGCAGGAAGCTGCCGATATGTCACCGATACGAGCCCAGGAACTGGGGCAGTCAGACCGCTCACCGCACCTCCGTACGCAGCAACGTCAATCCTGGCAGAGGGACGCGGTTCGCGCGCGGGTTGCCGCAGACTCGTACGCCGGCCGATACCGACAAAGACCTACCAAGCGTCCACACCGGGCATTCGATTGGCGCGGTATGCAAGGGATGTGCCAACGTAGCCGGAGTTGGCAGCGACGAGAACTCGATGAGGAGCTGGTATGGGGGCACGGCCCGGTAAACGATCCGTGGCCCGCAGCTCGTCGAAGTGCCAGGAGCTGGAGCAGCCACCGGCGATGCCGGACGCCGGCCGCAGCCCGAGGTGGCGGGCGGGTGTCGCACTCGTCGGGGTCGTGCTGCTCGCGATCAACATGCGGGCGGCACTCGCGGCCGTCGGCCCGCTCGTGCCGGACATCAGGGCAGCGCTCGACCTCAGCCGCGGCACCGTCAGCCTGCTCACCGCGCTGCCCGTACTCTGCTTCGGCCTGCTGTCCACCGGCATCGCCGCGGCCGGCCAGCGGATCGGCGCAGAGCGCACCCTGCTGTTGGCCATGCTGGGCATCGCCGCCGGCAGCCTGCTGCGCTTCCTCCCGCACGTGTCCTGGCTGCTTGCCGGCACCGTGGTCGCGGGCACCGCCATCACCGCGGCCAACGTGCTGCTGCCCGGGGTGGTCAAATACCACTTCCCGCGCGGGTCGGCGACGGTCACCGGCGTCTACACGGCTGCTCTGGTCGGCGGGGCCGCGGCCGCCTCTGGGGCGAGTGCCCCGCTCGCGCACGGCGCGCACCTGGGCTGGCGCGGCGCGCTGCTCGTGATGGCCGTCCCCGCGTTGGTCGCCGCCGTGGTCTGGCTGCCCCAGGTGCGCCGGGCACACCGGTTGCCGCCGGCCGGCCGGGTGCGGGTCATCAACAACCCGGTCACCTGGGCGCTCGCCGTATACATGGGCATGCAGTCGGTGCTGTACTACGCGGTGCTCACCTGGTTGCCCGCGTACCTCCGCGACTTCGACATCCCCGCGACGAGCGCGGGTGTCGCGCTCGGCGTGTTCAACCTGATCGGGGTGGTCGGCTCGCTGGCCGCACCACCGATCGCCGTACGGCTGCCGAACCAGGTCCCGATGGTGATCGCCACCTGCACTCTGTGGGGCAGTGCGCTGGCCGGCCTCTACTTCGCCCCCGGCTACTACCTGGCGTGGGCGGTGGTGGCGGGCGTCGCGCAGGGCGCGTGCATAAGCATCGCGCTCACCCTCATCCTGCTGCGGGCCAGGACGCCCGAGGTGGCCGGCAGCCTCTCCGGCGCAGTGCAGTCCATCGGCTACCTGATCGCCGCGCTCGGCCCCCTCGTCGTCGGCGCCCTGCGCGACCTGACGAACGGCTGGACGGTGCCGTTCGCGTTCCTCGGCTTCGCGACGCTGCTCGTCGCCGCCAGCGCACCACTGGCCGCCGGCCGCCGCCAGGTCGGCTGACGATGCCCGGCTTCACGATCGGCCTCAAGTACCAGGACCCGCTGCGGCTGTCGATCGGCTCGCCGGACGGGTCGCCCGCCGACGCCCGGGTGTTCGTCACGGCCGACCCGCGGCTCACCACGACGGAGCTGACGATACGTGCCGAGCGGCAGGAGGACCTCGCACGGGCCAAGCTCGCCCCCGGGCGGCTCGAGTACCCCTCGCTCGACGTCCACGTCCACAGCGCGTCCCCGTGGGCGGGCGAGAGCACGCGCGACGACCTGACCGTCGCCGTCCGTATCCCACCGTTCTCGTCGGTGCAGGTCGCCCTGCGCGACGCCCACGTCGATCTGGTCGGCGAGCTGGATCACCTCGACATCCACACCCATGCCGGCACGGTGACGACGTCGCACGCGTTCCGTACCGGGAACGTCCGCTCACACCGTGGTGACCTCACGTTCGCAACCGTGCCCGGTTCCCTCTCCGCCCACACCGACCGCGGTCAGCTGACCGTGCACGGCGTGACGGCAACGCCTTCCTCCAAACCACCTCGGGCGGGATCACCGTTACGCACGCCGACCCCGCCGAGCGGCTGCGCGTGACGTCGGAGACCGGCGCGATCACGTGCACAGCGGAGAACCGGGCCGCGCTCGACCGGACCGCGGCGCGGTCGGACGGTCCGGTGTCCCGCGGCGTACACGGGCCACGTCCCGCAGGGCGACAACAGCACCAGCGCGCCCGCGACGGGGACGAGCGGGTGCGCGGTGCACATCCGTCGCGGGGTGAACGGGCGACGTGACGCTGCCTCGGCCGTTCCGCGGCTACGCTGAGACGACGGAGGGAGTGGCCCGATGGCGGACGAGCCGACCGTCACCCGTCTTGCCCAGCTGGTCGAGCAGGTGGAGCGCGAGGTCACCACACTCGAGCAACGGGTCGCTGCGCTGCCGCGCCGCACCTGGGTGTGGTGGGTCGTGCTGGCCACCACCGTGTTCGCCGGGCTCACCCTGCTGCTGCCGTGGGCGAGGTTCGGCGGCGGCGAGCTGGCTGCCGTCGCGTTCGGCCTGCACACCGAGCACACGCTCGCGTTCCGGGTGCTCTACCTGGTCACGGTGGTCGTCGTGGCCATCGCGCTGTCCGGCCTCAGCTCGGGCGTGGTGACGTGCTGGCTGGTCACCGCGGCCGGCGGCGCGCTCGCCGGAGCCACCGGGTGGACCTGGATCCAGCTCGCCGGCGCGGATGTCGACGGCGTCGCCGGTGTGGACGTCGGCCTGTACGCGGCGCTCGCCGCATCCTGCCTGCTCGCCGCCGCCGGCTTCGCCGGCGCGAAGGTCGGTCTCTGGACCTCGCGGGCGCCATGAGCGGCCTGCGTACCGTCCTCGCCTGCTGCTGCGCACTGGTCGTCGGCGCAGGGGTCGGCGTGACGACGGCCGCGTTCGCCCCCGCGATCATGTCCGGCGACGACCAGCAGCCCGACGTCGCGCGGGTCGCGGGCCTGCCGAACCGCCCACCGACACCACAGGCCAGCCCCGGCAGCGATGCAACGGAACTGCACCTGGAGCCGAACACCCCGCTCGCGGTCGACGCCGGCGGCGACCTGCTGCTCGTACAGCCGCCGCGCACGACTACGGACCAAGCGAGCCGGCTACTGCGGGTCGACAAGCGCGGCAAGGTATGGACCACGCCGATCCGCTTTCCCGACGGGATGTCCGTCGACCAGCTCATCGCGCTCCCCCACGCCTTGCTGTTCCTCGCGGACGGTTCGCTGTACCGCATCGAGCGCTCCGGCGGGCAGCCACACCGACTCCTCACCCCCGACCAGCTGGGGATCACCGACCTCGCCGTCTCCGCCGACACCGTCTACCTGCTCGCCGGCGACGACCACCGCGTCTACGCCGTAGCACGCGACGAGCTCGGCTCGCGCCGGCTGGCCAAGCGCGACCTCCGGCCGTACGCCGGCAGCAGCCGGCCCGGGTTCGCCGGCGACGGCCGAGCCGCGCGGAAGGCACGCTTCGACGCGCCCACGGCGATCGCGGCCACGCCGGACAACACCGTCTATGTCGCGGATACCGGCAACCACCGGATCCGCAAGATCGACGCGGACGGCGCGGTCAGCACCGTCGCGGGTGGCAGCGTGGACCCCGGCTGCACCGCGGCCGACGCCGTCGGTTCGTACGTCGGACCGATCGCGCACCTGACCGTGCGGCGGGACGGCTCGCTGCTGTTCACCGAGCGGTCGTCGCAGGAGCGCATGGGCATCGGCGACGCGCAGGCGCGGCTGCGCGAGCTCGGCCCGGACGGGCAGCTGGCCGAACTCGACCTGGGGTTCCCCGCGGCCGGCCGCGTCACCGCCGGGCCGGCAGGCGCGACGTACGTGACCAGAGCCGGCACCGGCGAGATCTACCGGCTCGCCGGTGGCGTACGCGGCCAGCCGGCCAGCGGCGAGTGCCGGCCGCTCGTACGAACCAACCAGGTCACGTCGATCGCCCTGGTCAGCAAGGAGCCGGCCAGCCAGCTGGCCGCGTTGGCGTCCGGCGACATCGCGTACGTCCCGTTGCCCGCCGGCCAGCAGCAACCCACCGCGTTCGCGGACGTCGACACGGTGCACCTGCTCGACCGGAAGCGCCCGGTGTTCCGCGCCGAGCCGGGCGCGCGCGTGGTCGGCATCGCGCCCGCGGGCAACCAGCTGCTCGTGTGGTGCGACTACCGGGGCGACGCGAACGGCACGGTGCTCTACCGGGTGCGGCGGAACGGCACCGCGAAGCCGCTGGTGACCGGCAGCGCGACCGAGGCGGACGCGAAGGGACTGCCGCTGCGCGGCGAGGGCGTGACCGCGGCCGGCTTCGACCCGGCCACGGACCAGACGGTCGTCGCGTCGGGCGGCGCGACGTTCGAGCTGCTCGACGGCGAGCTCGTCGAGCTGCCGTGGCAGGGCTCGTACCGGCGGCTGGCGCCCGGCCAGGACGGCAGGTGGCTCGCCCATGGCTCGGACGGTGTGGTGCGGTTCGGCGCCGGCGGGGCCACCGAGCCGGTGCTGCCCGCGCAGAGCAACCCGCCGGCGCCGCCGAGCGAGGTGGTGCCCGCGCTGACCGGCGACCCCGGCCAGCAACCCGACATCTGGGTGACCGGCTTCGCCGTCGCCGCCGACGGCGCGGTGTACGCCGCGCCGCGCTGGGACCTGTCCGGCCTGCTGCTGCGCGTCGGCGCGGAAGGCGGCACCGAGCTCGTCGCCGGCGACGGCACAGCCGGCCCGGTGCGGAAGACCACCACCGCCACGGACAGCATCGGCCGTGCGGTCGACGTGGCCACCCGCGGCAACCGCGTCTTCCTCGCCGGCGGCGCCGGCATCGTCCGCATCACCCTGCCCGAGGACGCGGACGCATGAGAGGCACGCCGGTCGCGGCCACGTTTCGCGCCGAGGGCGCCGGCATCGTCCAGGGGCACCGGTCGCGGAGGAACGCATGAGTAGCGATCCCCGGGTGCCTGGGCTGCTTGAGCGGATGGCGGCGGCCGCCACCAGAGTCACGGTGTTGAGCGAGCGGCTCGACCGCGCCGAGCGTGGCGGCGACACGTTGCGGACGCTGGCCTGCGTGGGGCTCGCGCTCGCGTCCGCCACGCTGCTGTTGCCGTGGGGCCGGGACGCCCAGCCGCGCGACGACGTGCTCGCGGCCGGGCTGCGCGACGTCGAACGGTACGCGGCCCTGTCGCTCGCCGGCGCGGTGGTGCTCGTGGTCTGCCTCGGCGTCACCTGGGCGGCGATCGCCGTGCTCGACCGGTGGCCGCGGTACACGGTGCCGGCCGCGGGGATCGCGGTCGCCGGCACCCTGCTCGCCGGCGTGCCCGGCGCGAACGTCGTCACCCCCGGCGACCCCACCATCGGCAGCTACCTCGCCGTCGCCGGCCTCGCCCTCACCGCAGCCGCACTGTTCCTGCGCACCGGCCGGTGAGGCCTAGATGAGTGATTCCTTGAAGGGTGTGGTCGGCGCGGCTGCGGAGACGTGGGGCGGAGGGTGTTCAAGATCGATGTGTGACCAAAGAACTGAACACCCTCCTGACAGCACTGTATGTGGTGGTCGACGATCACGTG